>JAZOVB010000040.1:0-20925 GCA_045658425.1 Clostridia bacterium
TATGGAAAATGACCACATCGTTGTCCTTGTAGAAATTGTAAACATCGTTATGAAAGACGGTAGGGCAGAACAGGAAAAATTATATCGTTGGTTTGAACTACCATTTGAATGCACGAAGGAAGAACTGCTTGAAAAGATAAACAATCTATAATGAATTTGGGGCTTGTGCTTAATGCACAGGCTCTCTAATTATCTAAGAACAGACACTTTTTATTGACATTTGTAATACGATGTAGTATAATTGAAATACAAAGAGGTAAAATAATAATTAGGAGGTAAGAAATATGGCAACTTCAATTGTTCAATTTAGAATTGATGATGATTTAAAAAAACAGGCAACTGAATTATATGACAGACTTGGTATTGATCTTTCGACTGCTATGAGGATGTTCTTAAAAAGATCTGTGTCGGTAAATGGTATTCCGTTTGCGATGGTGCTTCCAAGAGAAGATTATAGTGCAAGTAAGGCGTTAGGATTCATGGAAGAATTAAATAAGAGTGCATCAGAAAATGGTATGGATGAAATATCTCTTGATGAAATAAATTCTGAAATAAGCTCATTCAGAGCAGAACGCAGAGCGAGAGGATAGGCTTATGAAATATTTTGCTGTTATAGATACTAATGTTATTGTATCTGCTATGCTGAAAAACGATTCTATGCCTGCACAGGTTCTTAAGGAAGTTTTAGTAGGGAATATAAATATGCTTGTTAACGAACAAATCCTTGATGAATATCTTGAGGTGCTTAGTCGAAAAAAATTTCGTTTTCCTATTGACGTTGTAATCAATTTGGTAAACGAAATAAAAAAACAGGCAATTTATGTTGATAAAACACCATTGGATGAGTATTTCCCGGATCCGGACGATGCTGTGTTTTACGAGATCGTTATGGAAGCGCGAAAAGATGTAGATGCATATTTAGTCACAGGAAATTTAAAACATTTTCCTGAAAAGTCGTTTGTTGTAACACCGGCAGAAATGATAGAAATCATCAATCGAAAATAATCTGGAAATTTGGGGTATGTACGGTATGTGCAACCCCTTTTTTGTTGTCAAAATATTTTATATTGCAGAAATTGTAAATTTATGATATAATGTCTTCAAAAAGGTGAAATGGGAGGTGTATTTTAATGAATAAAACAGAATTAGTAGCAGTTCTTGCGGAGAAGGCTGAAGTTTCAAAAAAAGATGCAGAAAAAGTTTTAAATGCTTTTATTGAAACAGTTCAGGACGCTGTTAAAGCAGACGACAAAGTTCAGTTAGTAGGCTTCGGTACTTTTGAAAGTAAAGCTCGTGCAGCAAGAGAAGGTAAGAATCCTCAAACTGGCGAAAAAATCAAAATCGCAGCTTGTAAAGTTCCGGCTTTCAAAGCTGGTAAAGCATTTAAGGATATGCTTAAATAATATAGCAGATAAATGTTGTACGATTTTGTTCTGTTAATATTTATTATAGTTATTTATACCGTGGATACAAATAAAGAGTTGATGCTTTAAAAAGTATCGACTCTTTTTATATAGTTTATTCTTTATTTTTTATATATCATATAGATGAATTGATTTTCTAACACAGTTCTCAAGTTCAACCGATTAAATTTCATTTGTAAGGTTGTAGGTGATTTTATCGTTGTTTTATTATCAGCATTTTTTTAGAAACTTTTCTTTTTGCATAAACTTTTGTTTGTCTTTAACAAGTACAAAACTATAAATACATACCTGATTTAGAAAATATTCTAAAAGCAATTGTTGAAAATTATGTTAAACAAATCATAATTTATAAGGATAAGATTACTGTGGAATTTAATGTAATTGATAACTATAGCGTCACAGAAGAAATTTATTGTTGTGAATCATAAATAACCCTTGGCAAAGTTAATGCCAAGGGCTATTTATGATTATCTTTCTATTTGTTTTCTGTATTCGCTTGGTGTCATTCCCATTATTTTTTTAAAGCACTTGTTGAAATTAACTGTATTGTTAAACCCGCATAAAGTTGCTATTTCAAGAATAGTCATCTTTTTTTGCGTACTGTTTAAGTAATTCAAAGATGTGTTTATACGCCTTTCTAAGATATAATCCCATACAGTCTGATGGTTTATGTTTTTAAATACTGTGCAGTAATGGAATTTATTCATATTGGCAATCTGGGCTAACTTTTCTAAAGTTATGCTGTCATTATAATGCTGATTTATATAAATCAATGTATCTTCAATTTCTTTGATATGTTTCTGATATTGTGCTTTTCCTTCTTTTGCCTTTCTGTTGTAGTATTGTATAAGCGTTCCTAAAAGTTCAAGAAATTTCCCTTTGATTATGTATTCATTATTTATCTCTGAAACATCTTCGAATTCCTGTTTCATAGAAAGCATAACTTTCTTTATTTTCTTTGACGATTTCGACTTAGAAGAAATGCGGAAAAGAAAATCAGGGTTATTTCCGTCAAAAAGCTCGGTAATTTCCGTATCTATCCAAACAGAATTTTCGTTTGAAAATGATTTTAGCATAAAAGATATAGAAATGATTTCAACGGGTTTTTTTTCAGTAATGTTTATAAGCTGATGAACCTCGTTTGACCTGAAAATAAATATATCTCCCTCTTTTACACTCGTTATTTTTCCGTTGTATTTAATATCACATCCTCCTGATAAAATTAAGAAAATTTCATCTTGCGGATGATGGTGATTATTTTCCATATCTTTAACATCTTTTTCATGATATAACTCAAAAAAAGTCTTGTTGTTTTGATTATATATTACATAAGATTTAGCATCATTTATCATAGAAAAATACTCCTTTTTTTCTTTGGTATCAATTATACAATACATTCAATAAATTTTCAATATTATTTTGTGAATTTTTCGTTTTGATTTTATGGCACCTATATTCTTAAAAATACTAAAAATCCCTTTACTGTAGGAAAATTTGCTATATATTGCCAGTAAAAATAATATTAAACATAATTTAAAAATTAGTTCTAAATTCCCCAATATAGTTTCTAAAAAAGTAAATATAGTTATTGAAATTTTTTTTTGTGTTATTTATAATAAAAATATATAAAAGGAAAATTGTCTGGATAAGGAGATAAGGATACTGTGAAAATTGAAATAAAACAAATATCCTCTTTAGAAAAAGTATTCCTTGAATCGGATGCAGATTTTAAAGAAATAGAAAGGGGATCGGCTCTTAAAGGCGAACGATTTTCTTATCAGATTGCGTTTAATTTATCAGGATATGAAAACAGCTTTGCCGACATAACCGTCTGTGTTGAATCAGAGCTTAAAAATTATATAAGTGTGTATAACGTTGAGAATATTCCGGGCGAACTTACATACTATCGTGAAATGTTTGGCGGTAATGATGATGATTATATAAAAAAAGGTGCAGGAATGTTCCCTGAGCTTTTGATTCCTTGCAATGGTATTATAAAAATCAAGGAAAATATGTGGAAAGCATTATGGTTCGAGGTTAATATTCCTAAAGATGTTAAACCCGGAGAATATGAGATATGCGTCAATTTCTTTAACAAGGATGAAAACTTATCTTTTTCAAAATCATTTACCTTAGAGATTATCGATGCGATTTTACCAAAGCAAGAGCTTAAATATACAAATTGGTTTCACGCAGATTGCCTTTATACCTACTACAAGGTTGAGCCACTTTCCGATAAGCATTTTGAAATAATATATAACTTCATGAAAACGGCAGCCGATTATGGTATGAATACAATTTTAACTCCCGTATTCACTCCGCCTTTAGATGTAGATGTCGGCGGAGAAAGGCCTACAATCCAGCTTGTTGATATTACTTATGAAAATGGTAAGTATAACTTTGATTTTAAAAACCTTAAAAAATGGATTGATATTTCTAAAAAGGCAGGAATTGAAAATTTTGAAATTTCCCATTTCTTTACTCAGTGGGGTGCAGAATATACCCCTAAAATTATAGTAAACGGTGAAAAGAAATTTGGCTGGCATGTAAAAGCAACTGACGATAGCTATAAAGAATTTTTATCACAGTTTGTTTATGAACTTATTAAATTTTTAGATATTGAGGGAGTAAAGGATAATACCTTATTCCACGTATCCGATGAGCCTACCGATAAAAATTTAGAAAGCTATAAAAAAGCAAAAGAAATTTTAGTTGAATATACAAAAGATGTAACAGTTATGGACGCTCTTTCCCACTATGAACTCTATGAGCAGGGTGTTGTTGAAAACCCTGTCGTTGCGACTGACAGTATTGACGGTTTTATAGAAAAAGGTGTGAAAGATTTATGGGCGTATTACTGCTGTGCTCAGCCCGTAAAAGTAAGTAACAGATTCTTTTCAATGCCATCATCAAGAAACAGAATTTTAGGAACTCAACTTTATAAGTTTGATATAAAAGGATTTTTACATTGGGGATATAACTTCTACTATGCAGGGCGTTCAAGAGAATTTATAAATCCGTATCTTGTAACCGATGCTGCAGGTTCATTTCCGTCAGGAGATTCCTTTATAGTATATCCCAAAGATAACGGTGAGGCTTTAAAATCATTAAGGCTTTTAGTATTTTATGAAGGCCTTCAGGATTTAAGAGCATTAAAAAAAGCAGAAACCCTGGTCGGAAGAGAAAAGGTTCTAAAGCTTATTGACGAATATGAGGATATAACCTTTTCCTCTTACCCAAAAGGTGCAGATTATGTGCTTAATTTAAGAGAAAAGGTTAATGAGCTTATTAAACAGTGTGTATAATTTATACAAATAAATTTCAATGTAATTTAAAAAAAGAAAGGAAGATTGATATGAAAAATTATCAGAAACCACAACTTGACATCTTAGCAGTGCTTAACAAAGAAAATATTTCAAGCGGACTTACAGAATGGTTGCAATCTGCCGAAGGTTCAGTTTATGCTGATGCCGGTATAACAACCTATGTTATTGAGTCTTAAAAAGGAGGGAAAAAGAATGAAAAGATTTTTATCATTTATAATTGCTTTGACAGTTATAGCAAGTATGTTTGTATTGCCAACATTTGCAGCAGATCCTGGTAAAATTACATGGATATCTAATGAATATAATTGGGAATATACTAACGGAATTGTCCATAATAGTACCCTTATTAATATTAATAAGGATGGAAAAGGATATAAAGTCTGGAAAAAAGATAATACCGATACTGAAAAGTTTGCTAACTTTTTATATGAAGCTACAACTACAATAATACAACCGAAAGAAGAGTCATCTGCTCTATCGAATGCATATCTTGCAACAGGCAAACAAGTACTTGTTAAATTTAGCATAAATAAATCTGCTGATGTATATATCGGTGTTTTCAAACGTGCTGGAAAAAGTATAGATTGGTTAGCAGAAGAAGGATATGTTAAATTAAAAGATGGAGAAGGAAATGATTTGTTGCTATGTAATGAAAATGGTGATTACTATTATTTGTATAAAAAATCATATATAGCATCTGAAGAAGCTCCTGCTGAAGTTGCTTTTTACAGTATTAGTAAGGATGTGTATCGTCCTTGTCCTATACTTATTGACTGGGAAGACAATGTTAGCCCTGAACTTACATCTTCAAGCTATGCATTTAAAGGAACATCAGGAGAAGAAGGGGATGACAATGTTTATTACTATGTTTTCTCAAAAGTTTCTGAGACCTTTGACGGTGCCGATTATGGTATAGAAGTAGGTGGCAACTGGTACAGCCTTGTTAAAGAAGACGGAGATAAAACCGAATATAATAAAGCACTTTCAAGCGGATATTATGGTATTGGTATAGCAGACCCGAGCGGAAGCCTTGGTTTAACTTTTAATGCAATACCACAGATAAGATTTAATGGCGGAATTTTGTTTACAGGTGCTCCTGTAAGCGTTAATAAATAATTTGTGATAATTACATTGAAAACGGGGCTTATGCCCTGTAAAGCAGTAGCATTTCGATACTGCTTTACAGAGCATAAGACATAAAAATGCAAAAAACGGAGGTGATAAATGTGAAAAGGTTTTTAAGTATTCTTCTTTGTTTTGTTTTTGTTTTTTCAACTTTTGGATTTACGGGGTATTCGGAATCCGTATTGTTAAAATGGCCTATAGATAAACAATATGGTCCGACAGATAATTATAGTGATAAATATATGAGATTTTTACCTCTTGATGATTATACAGTTTCACAAAATCCTCCTGATTTTTTGTGGAGAAGCATAGCAGACAGTGTAAGCTATGATCTTATAGTATGTACTGACGAAGAACTTAAAAATATTGTATATTCAAAATATGAAAATGAAAATCATTTTTATAATTTTTCTACCCCTTTTAATCCGGGGGTATATTACTGGAGTGTAAGATATAAAAGGAAAGACGGAGTGTATTCTGAGTGGAGAGAAGCGTCAAGATTTCTTGTTCCTGATAATGCAACCAAGGTATATATAGATTCTCCGGATACTATTATCGCTAAAGTAAAAGCATTAAAAAGTCCTTCATATCATAATCCGGAGTTACTTTTACCTAAAGTGAATACAGAATATGGTCAAAAGATTTATAAGGGTATTTTAGAAAGAATTCCTGATTATAAAAATTATAAAATAGATACATCGAAAACTTATGTGCACGGTGAGGGTGGTACTGCTCTTTACAATGTGTTCTGGAACGAGGTAATAAACAAATGCGTTAATCCTGCACTTAATATGGCATTTTTATATGCTGTGAATAATGATGAGGAAATGCTTGAGCTTTTAACAACCTGGATTACATATATAACAGAGTTTACCTATCCTGAATCAGATGAAAATGTTGATGGTTACCTTGCTGATACAGCAAGAGGGCTTGCAATATGCTATGATACTATTAAGGATAAATTATCACCTGAACTATCCGCAAAAATTGTGGCAACGGTAAATGACCTTGTTAAAAAGAACACAGATAAGCTTTTGAAAGAACGTGGTAAATCAATGTGGGAACTCCACCCGTCTGCATCTCATGAATGGGGAATCGGTTCAAAGCTTATTTTAACTGCCATTCTTATTGGCGATAAGATGGTATGCTATGACAGGATAATGGGATTTCTTCTTCCTTTATATATCAATCTTGGGGATGCTCAGACTATTGAAGACGGAACATATTTTGGGGGCATCGGTTATTTAAGATATAGTGGAATAAACGATTTGTTCCTGTTCTTAAAAAAAGCTGATATTGTAGATATGTTTGAAAAGCCTGAATTTAAGAATAAAATAAATCAATATCTTTATTTATGGCCTGCAAATGAAGTTGGGCCATTTGGTGATGAAAGCTATTATAAGCCTGATTTTTATGCTTCTGGCTTTTTAAAAGAATATAGTGGTCTATATAACAATGGGTATGCTAAATGGCTCTTTGATGAAATTGGCATAGAGCCATCTGTTGCACAAAAATATTTATATAATAATGATTTGGATGTAACTCCGCAAACACCTTACGATTTGCCTTTATCAAAATATTTTCCTGACGGTGGCTTTGCAGGACTTCATTCAGATTTAGTTGACCCGGACAGAATATCTTTATATTTCCGTTCATCCTGGTGGGGTTCGTATGGTCACTCTCACGCAGATCAGAATAGCTTTGTTATCAATGCTTATGGAGAGCCTTTAGCGATTGACAGTGGATTTTATCCTTATTATAACAGCCCGCATCACGAAAACTATGCTCGCCAGACTCATGCACATAATGCTATAACGGTTGACGGAAAAGGTCAACCGACTCAGGATATTGATTCGGAGGGTAAAATAACAGCTTTTTTAAATCATTCAGAATTTGACTTGATTTCAGGTGATGCATCAAAAGCATACAAGGAAGATAAGCATGCAAGCCCTGCAATTTTAAAAGGCGCCAAAAGAGATATAATTTATTTAAGACCTGATATATTTATTGTGATAGACGACCTTAAAGCAAGGGAAATTATGGATTCAACCTTTGAATTCTGGTTAAATGCAGAAGAGGATATTACTCTTACTGATGATTCAAAGGGTGCGCTTATCAAAAAAGGGAATGCAAGGCTTTTGGCAAATGTTGTATACCCTGATGTTAAAGGAACAAAGCTTACAGGATATAAGGGCATTGATGGAATAGAATATCCTAAAGAAGTAGATTATGATACAACAAATACACCTGACCCGAATCAGAGAAATCAGCAAAGAGTATATTTTAAGACTGATAAAGTCAGTGAAACCAAAATGATAACTACTCTTAGTGTTTTTAAAGAGGATGAAGATGCAAAAGTTATAGTAACTGAGGATAAAGGTAACGGGATATTAAAACTAACAGTAGCTGACGGAAGTATAGTTTATGTTAACACCTCGGATTTAAGCGAGGTAACAGTAGATAATATTACCTTTAAGGGAACTGCGGTAGTTGTTAAAAACGATTCTTGTATGCTTGTTAACGGCACAAAGCTTGCAAAGGATTCAATATCCTTAATATCAAGTGATAATCCTTTATCTGTAGCTTTAGGCAAAGATGAATTATATATATCTTCTCTTGATAATGATGCAAAAGTAAAAGTAGCTTATCCACAAGTAAAAAATGTGTATAGAGTAGAAGCCGACCAAAAAAATCTTCTTGATAAGAACGAATGGGAAAATGGTGTAGTATATACTACTGACGGCAGTTATATTGATTTGGATTTATATAATGGTGTATATTCTTTTGAAATAGAACAATCAGAATTTACTCCAACCATTACTGTTGAGAATATAGGTAGTTATGATTATTTCAGAAGCGAACCTATAGTATTTACTCATAAGGGCAAAATGTTTGAAAATATTATTGCCGAAAATGCGGGTAGTACACACGCCGAAGATTTTCTTTATGATGGCAAATCGTATATTTTAGTTGGGAAAGCTGTTAATTTAGCAACTGATACTATCTACAAATACGGACAAGGTGGAACTATAGAAAAGCCTATAAGAACAAAGCTTGCAAATATCAATATAAATAAATCTGCAGATATATATATAGCAGTCCGTCATGGATGGACTGCTAGTACAGTTGGTCAGATTGATAACAGATCAGACTGGATGATAGAAGAAGGATATGAGCCTTGCTATTCTTCGGATGATGAGCTTGTAACGCTTTATAATGGCAATGGTGGCTATTATGTAGTATATAAAAAGACGATTTATATACCTGATGGTCAGAATACACAAGTAGGGCTTTACAGCTTATCTAAAAAATTTGATTACGCTTATGCGGTTCTTGTGCGCTTTAAAGATATCCCTGAAGTTAAAACCGGTTATGTGTTTAAAGGCAAATCAGGAATTGATGGAGATGAAAATATTTATACATATATCTTTTCTAAGATATTAAATGCAGATGATAAAGCAGACTATGGTGTTGAAGCAGGTGGAAAATGGTATAGTCTTATAAAGGATAATCAGGATAAAACCGAATATAACAAAGCACTTAAAAGCGGATATTTCGGTATCGGTCTTGCGGATCCATCAGGTGTTTTAGGGCCGTTATACACCATAACACCACAAATAAGATATGAAGATAATATTATATCAATCGGAAAATCTGCCATAGTTTACGAAAGTATGGAAATTGATAATGCGATAAAAGTAGAATAAGCTTTATAAAAATGCGGAGGGAACTATATGAAAAAATTAAGCTTGATTATTGCTCTTAGCCTGATATTTTCAATGTTTTCAACCGTCGGCTATTCAGAAAGCACTGAATTTGCACCGACGATAACTGTTGAAAATATCGGAACTTACGATTATTTCGGGACCACACCCGTTGTATTTACTCATAAGGGTAAAATGTTTGAAAATGCAAATGCAGAAAATGGAAGCAGTGCTGCAGATAATTATTTTTACGATGGCAACACGCATGTTGTTGTCGCTAAAGCTTATAATTTAGCAACAGATAATGTATATAAGTATGGACAAGGAGGAAGCATCGATGCTCCTGTTCATACTAAACTTTGTGATATTACAATAAATAAATCTGCAGATATATTTATTGCAGTTCGCCACGGGTGGACATTTGAGACACTTGGAACTGTAGATTACAGGTCGCAGTGGATGAAAGATGAAGGCTATGAACCATTCTTTAATAAAGACGGAACAATTGCATTTTTATATAATGGTTATGGTGGTTATTATACAGTGTTTAAAAAGACTGTCTTTGTTACACCGGGCGAAGAGGAAACTATTGGAATGTATAGCTTGTCCAAAAAGTTTGACTATGCTTATGCAGTATTCTTAAAATGGCGAGATAATGCAGAGGTTGCAATATCAAAAAGTGGGAATGGTAGTATAAAATATAATGATGAAGATGCTCCATCTTCAATTGCAACTCTTGATGGCGAGAAAATAAATCTGTCACTTATCCCTGAGGAAAAATCCTATATTAAAAGTGTAACCTACGGAAGCGAAGACTTTTCATCAGTTGTTCCTACTCTTGAAAATACAGATTTAACCTTAACTGCACTATCCGGCACATCAGAAATTATAGTAGAATTTTCTGACGAGTATGACTTTTCTGATTTTGAAATCAAATCAGAAAAATATACTGACCCTCAGACTTCAAATATAAGGCAGAATATTGTATTTAAAGGTACAACCTATGAATTTTTAGAAGGCAAGACCTTAAAGGCTGTTATAACCGATGCTTCAGGCACAACTCAGACTATAGAGGGATTGATAGAAAATGATGGAACTTATGAAATAAAAGGAGATCTTATTCTCTCAGGAGCATTAGATGTATCTTTAAACCTTTATTTTGATAATACAAATTATAAAGAAGTTGCAACCTCTGTATATGAAGTTGAAACTATGGATAAAATAAATTCATTCATTAACAATTTAAGAGATATAGAAAATTATTCAGATGCCGACTTTATCTCTGACCTTAAAGAGGATGGAGAAAGTTTTGGCTTTGATACTGAAATCTTTCTTTTAATGGACGAAGCAAATCAGATTTCTCTGATTTCAAAAATGAAGGAAAATTTTACTTTTGAAAGTTTAGAGAAAACTGTTGAATTATATGATTCGCTTGTTCCATATTATGCTTTATCAAATACTGACAATTCAGATTTAATTATTGTTTCCCTTAAAAAATATGAAGATTTTTATGGAATTAAAAATGAAAATATATATAAAAGATATGACAATATGGTTGACAAAGCTTTAGTTGTATCTGCTTTATATAATAAATCATATAACAATAATCAGGCTATAAAAGATGACCTTTTAAAAAATGTGATTTTTATTGAATTTAATAATATTTTAATTCATACAGATATTGATGAATTGATAACTAATGAGGATAACAGAGTGTATATCACTCCTTCTAATTTATCGGTATATGATTCTTTTTCGCTTGAAACATATAAAAATAATGTTACAAAAAAATTGATGGAAGAAAAGCAAAAAGGAGCGATTACTTCTCTTGATGTATTTGTAAGTAAATTAGAAGCTGCCATTCTGGAAGTTTCTCAAAGTATAGTTATTCTTCCTCCGCCATCTGTTAATGTTGGTGGCTCAGGCGGAGGCGGAGGTGGTGGCTCCGTTTCAAGCTCCGTTACAGTTAAAGGAGAATCTACGCCGACCAATACTGAAGAGGTAAAAAATATATTTTCAGATGTTCCTATGGATTTCTGGGCAAATAACGCTATCAACTATCTTGTTAAATTAAATGTAATAGAGGTAGATAAAGAAAACTTCTATCCTGACAAAAAAGCTTCAAGAGGTGAATTTGTCAAATACATAGTTAAAGCATACAATGTTAAAAATAGCGACGAAGCAGAGGAGCTTTCATTTATTGATATTTCAAAAGACAGTGAATATTATTCATATATCCAGATTGCCAAAAATGCAGGTATAATAAATGGTATATCAGAAACTGAATTTGGTATAAACAATCCTATAACAAGGCAGGATGCTGCTGTTATAGTATTAAGAGCATTAGGCCTTAACGACAATCTTATTTTAACCCCATCCACCGAGCTTGAGTTTTCTGATAAAAATGAGATTTCAGGGTATGCAAAGGATGCAGTTCTTATTCTTTCAGAATGTAAAATATTAAATGGATTTGATAATAAATTTATGCCTCATTCAGATATTACAAATGCAGAGCTTGCACAGCTTATATATAATGCACTTACAAATAATGATATTTTAAAAACTTATTATGAAAAACTTGTAAATAAAGAATATACATACGAGCAAATAACAGGTATAGAAGATACTGAAGATTATGGCTATAATCAGGGAGGCATGACTGCTGAATATACTGAAGGGCCGGTTCCTCATCCTGTGCCAAACGTTATAAATATAAATTATAATAAGGAATATTTGTATATGTCAGATTATCCTGTTATTAAAGATGGCAGAACATTAGCGCCTGTCAGAAGCTTATTTGCCTTGTTTAATGCCGAAATACTATGGGATTCGTCACTTAATCAGGCGACCGTTATAAAAGACGATGTTAATATTGTGCTTACAGTAAGTGATAACAGAGCTTATGTAAACGAAGAGGAAGTTATCCTTGATGTGCCTGCACAAATTATTGACCAGAGATTATATGTTCCTTTAAGATTTATTGCTGAAAGACTTAATCTTTTAGTTGAATGGAACGAAAATGAACAAACAGTTTACTTAAAGTAAGAAAGGAGAGAAAATAATGAAAAAAATATTATCTTTAATACTTGCACTCTCATTTCTTATATGTGCCTTGCCTATGAATGCACTTGCACTGAAAAATGAAGGCACATTAAAATGGCCTGAAATGACAAAATATGCACCTACGGATAACTTTTCAGATAAGTATATGAGATTTTTGCCACTTGATAATTATACATCGATGCAAAATCCACCTGACTTTTTATGGAGACCTATTCCACAGGCGGAAAGCTATGACCTTATAGTATGCTCAGATAAGGAAATGAATGATGTTAAATATTCAAAATATGAAATAAAAGGTCATTTTTATAATTTTACATATCCTTTTGAATCGGGTGTTTATTACTGGAGTGTAAGATATAAAACAAGCTCATCCTATTCAGTATGGACTGAACCAAGGCGTTTTCGAATTGATGAAAATGCTGTAAATATAAAATTTATGGAGCCGGAAGCGTACATTGATTATATAGCTACTCTTAAAAAGCCTTTATATTATAAGCCGTCTGATATGAAAGAAAGGCTTAACAACAATGAGGGTAAAAAGAAATTTGATGCTACCTACGCTGCAGTAAAGACAGCAATAGAAAAAAACAAAGAGTACGATACCTCTTATACTTATAAACATGGGGATGGAGGTTCAGCTCTTAATAATAAATTCTGGGCTATGGTAAGTGAGATATGGACTCAGGTTAATAATGGATGTTATGTATATGCAACTAATGGCGATACTGCCGTAAAAGATTTTACAATTAAAAGACTGATGCAAATGACAGAGTTTACATATCCTCCTATTGATGCAAATGTTGACGGTTATCTTTCACAGGCTGCAAATTATCTGGCTATAGGCTATGATACATTTTATAATGTTCTTACACCTTCCCAGAAAGAGCAGATTTTAGCAAAGATTGAAAGCCTTCTTGAAAATATAATGGGTAAGCTTTTTGGAGAGAGGGGTAAATCAATCTGGGAAATAAATCCGGTTGCATCTCATGAATGGGGGATAGGCTCAAGGCTTATAAGCATATCCCTTCTTATGGGCAAAGATATCAAACAATCTGAAGAATTGATTGAAAGACTTTTTGCTCTTTATGTTAATTTAGCAGATGCTAATAATATAGAAGATGGTACCTATCAGGGCGGTACAGGTTATTTAAGATATTCAGGAGACGGCTTTGCACATACATGGAAGGATATGGGCATAATTGATATAACAAATAAACCCGAATATCAGAACAGTATATACCAGTATTTATATCTATGGCCGACAAATGAAGTAGGTCCGTTTGGAGATGAATCATACCATAAACCTGATTCTTATGCTGCAACTGCAACAAAAAGACATGCTATAAGAGAAAACAATGGTTATGCAAAATGGATGTATGACGAAATTGGTCAGCCGGGAGATTCTATGACTAAAGACCCGGATAGTGTAGAAGCAAAAGCACCTATTGACTTGCCAAAAAGCAGATATTTCCCTGATGGTGGATTTGCAGGACTTCATTCCGATTTAATTGACCCTCAAAGAATATCTTTATATTTCCGTTCATCATGGTGGGGGTCTTTAAATCATACTCATGCAGATCAGAATAGCTTTGTTATCAATGCTTATGGAGAGCCTTTGGCTATTGACAGCGGTTTCTATCCTTACTATAACAGCCCGCATCATGCAAATTATGCTCGTAAAACTTACGCACATAACGCAATAACCTTTAATGGAGGAAAAGGTCAGCCACCACAGGATATTGAAGCGGAAGGTAAAATTACAGGATTTTTAACACACCCTGATTTTGATTTTGTATCAGGCGATGCTTCCAAGGCATACAAAGTTGATAAGCTTTCAAGCCCTGCTTCTTTAGATACAGTTAAAAGAGATATTGTATATATAAGACCGGATACATTTATTGTTATAGACGATTTAAAAGCACTAAGAAATGAAAAGGCAAGCTTTGAGTTCTGGTTAAATGCTGAAGAAGATATAAAGCTTTATAAAAATTCAAATGGTGCTCAAATTACAAAAGGTGAAGCACAGCTTGATGCAACTGTTATATATCCTGAGAAGGTAACAGGAAGATTTATTAAAGGTTATGCAGGACCTGACCTTATCAATCATCCTAAAGAAGTAGATTATGATACAACAAATACTCCTGATTCCAATCAGAGAAATCAGCAAAGAGTGTATTTTGCAACTAAGCCAGTATCAGAAACAAAAATGATTACAACATTAGATGTTCATAAGAAAGATTATCCTGCTCAGTACATCAAGCAGGAAAGAGGGGAAGGATATATCAAGTTAAGCTTTGAAGATGGAACAGTTGCCTATATTCAGACAGGTAATAATGCAGATATAACAGTTGATAATTATACCTTCAATGGTTCTTCGCTTGTTGTAAAAGAGGAATCAATCCTTCTTGTTAACGGAACTTATGTAACAAAGGATGGTAAAAAAATAATAGAATCTGATGTTTCTGTAACTGTTGCATTTGGAAAGAACCAGCTTGAAGTATCTTCTATAGAAAATGATGCAAATGTAAAGGTTTATTCTGATATAACAAAGATTATAAATGTTAAAGAAGAATTAAGAAGAGAAATCTTTGAAAATGAAAATAAATACGGAATTAAATGGTCAAGAGGAAACGATTATTCAGAATTTTCCCTTTATAACGGATATTACAGTATGTATCTTAATGGGAAAATTTTACCTGGTACGCCTTCGGAAGATGTATATTTAAATCTCATCTTAGACGGAGAAGAGAATACTGTTAAATGCACAGGTTACTATGACCACGATGGCAATATAAAAGGAAATGTTGTATTAAAAGATTTAAATGGATTTTATCTTATTAACGATATGAAAAATGTAACATTGTCACAATCCGAAAATATTATGAAGGTTAACGGAAGTGTTACAGTTAATGTAGAAGGTTCTTCTTCTTTATTAGATATTAAGAAGATCAATGAAAGTAATATTTCCTTTGAAGATGATTTTAATGCTATGAAAGATAATGCCGACTCAATTGTAGAAGGGGAAAATTTCATTTCTAAAATTGGCGTTGGGGAAATTGCAAACGATTCGGTTTATTCATTCTTGTCAGGTGGCAAAATTATTCAGAATATCAGTGCCATTGGCGAAATAGTAAATTATACTATTGATGTACCGGAAGATGGAATTTACAATTTAATGATAAACAATGTTGTATATAACACTGAAACACCTGCTGATTTATGTATAAAGATTGGAAAAGAGTCAGTATTATGCTCCTTACCTGTAACAAACGGACCTTCAGGGCCTAATATTGCAAGAGGAACAAGTGTATGGGGTGTTTCTCCTGTCGATTGGCATGTATGCTGTCTTAATGAGCCATTATCACTTAAAAAAGGTAAAAATATTCTTCAGATAATTGGCCTTGGCGGTGGTAATGTTAAGATTGACTGGATTGGTCTAAAAAAAGCTGAAAAATAAGGAGGTAATAATATGAAAATTAAAAAAATAATTACATTTCTTCTTGCTTTTGTATTAGCTTTTGGAATGATAAACACCTCCGCTTTTGGTTTTTCAGATATTTCAGAATCGGAATATAAAGAAGAAATTGCACAACTTAAAAAGCTTGAAATTATAAACGGATACACAGACGGTACATTTGGGCTTAATGATAATATAACACGTGCTGAGTTTGCAAAAATGATAGCCGATATGCTTAATTTTGATGTTTCCGGAATAGATATTGCAAATCAGTTTTCGGATGTTCCTTCTAAGCACTGGGCATACAATGCAGTAGGTTATGTAAAAGCCATGGGGTATATGCAAGGATACCCCAATGGCACATTCAGACCAAATGACAATATAACAGGAAATGAAGTTTTAATTGCCCTTTGTAATGTTTTAGGATACAGATACAGATATGAGTTTGAAACTCCGTTTATAACAGCTAATTCTCTTGGCCTTTTAAAAAATGTAAATGTTCCACTTGACAGCTTTATAACAAGAGAAAAGGTTGCAAAGCTTATATATAATGCTTTGACTATTGATGTATGTATTCAAAAAGGAGCAGGCGACAGTAAGACTTATGAAGTAATAAAAGGCGATAATATTTTAAAGCTTCACCATAATATTATTTCAGGTGAAGGTGTCATTACATCAAATGATGTCATATCAATCGGAACTATATATGCAAATGAAAATTGTATTATAGTAAATTCTGAAGAAATTGTGTATGACGATTACGAAGTAAGAAAGCTTGTTGGATACAATATCAGATATATGTATAAAATTGATGATAAAACCGGCAAAAAAATTCTATTCCATTATGAGTTTTCAGATAATAAAATCGTAACTGTTGACCTTGATGATTTTGAGGGATATCAGAATAATAATTTTAAGTTTTTTAACGATACGGCCAAAGGTGGAGAAGTAAAAATCTCTGCAACTGCTGATGTATTTAAAAATGGAGAATTCTTCCCTTTAAAGAGTGATTCTTTTGATAAAATAAAAGAAGGGGAAGTAACATTTATTTCAACAAACAATAATTCTGTTTATGATGTTATTCATATAACTGAATATACTACTGTGATTGTTAACAATGTTGACCTTGATACTGAAACTATAAGATGTAAGCTTGATAAGGCTAAAGTGATTGACTTAGGCGATAGAACTAAAACATTTAAGTTATATAATTCGGATAAAAAAGAAATTAGCCTTGAAAGTATTAAGGAAAATGATGTTCTGACTTTGGTGGAATCATCCATTTATAATGAAATTTATCAGTGCAAAGAAACAGCTTCAGATTTCACATCATATTCTACTGATGCTTTTTATAAAGGCGAAAAGGAATATAAAATAAATAAAAATACTGCACAATATTATAACTTTAATAATTTTGACTATTCACAGGTGGCGTATCTTGATATAAGAGGAAAGCTTACTTTCTTCTTAAACAAAAATTTTCAAGGCACAATTGCATATCTTATTAAGCTGGTTGACAGACCTCATCCTATGGAAAACAAGATAGTTGCAAAATATTTTACCAATGATGGAGAAATTAAATCTTCGTTTATTGCCAAAAGGGTAAAAATAAATGGCAAGACATATAAAGAAATTTCATTTTCAGAGCTGGAAACGCTTATTAAAAAAGATAATAAGCATGAGCAGATGGTTCTTTTAAATACTGATGCAGAAGATAATATCATAAGCATAGAAACAGCAAGACCTTATGCGGATTTAAGAAATAATAATGAAAATAAATTCTGTGAGGTAATGCCTCTTACACCAATGGCATGTCTTGTTGACAGCAGATCCTTTGATAATAAGCTCTTGTATGAAAATAATACAAATCCTATCATGGTTATTCCAAATGATGTTGAAACAGCAGATGATGATGACTACAGCATTATGTATTCAAAAGATTTGACTAATGCTACATCTTATAATGTTGCTGCATATAATCTTGGAGTGGATTATGGTATATGTGATGTTTTAATGATTAAATCCGAAGCGGTTTCATCTTCTATAGGTAGCTCTTATACAGCTCTTGCTGTTGTAAAGAAGAAAACAACTGCACTAACTGAAGATGGAGAAAGAGTTAACAGGGTTTATGTTGTAAGTGGTAAAGCGGAAACCTATTTTGATTACTCAAACGGAGAAGTATTTTATGACAGAACCTATAGCGTTGATGATTTAAATGCAGGTGATATTATCAGATATACTGCATCAAATGATAATAAGCTTTCTGCATTTGCTATTTATTATCGTTATAATAAAGGCGGAAATTATGAAAGAGTTGCTAAAAGTAATCCAACGGATAATCTTACTGCAGGAACTGAAATACTATTAACTACTGTTGAAAGATTTGATGGTAAATATGTATCTATCTTCCACAATCCTGCACACCAGTATGATTACTTTATGTTTACCTTGCCTAAGAATTTCCACAAGGTAACTGTTAACGGAGCAGGAGACGCAATTGTTGAACTGGGGAGCTCTTCCGATATTCAGGTAGGTAATAAGATTATACTTCAGTTAACCTACAACCAGACTATGAGTATAACAGTTATTAAAGATTAAGGAGGATATGCTATGTCACAATGGATATTACATAAAGAGGTAAAAGATATAGAGTATAGTCTTAGTGAACAAATTGCACAGGTTAAAATAAATACCACCAAGTATACGGCAGTAAGGCTTTATAATGACATCGGAGAGGTTGCTTCAGGATATAATTACGATTTTAAAATAAATATTGAAAGTAATTCTCAGATAAAAATTTTCTATATATTCTATGATGAAAATCAGCAGGAATATTGTAAAGGATATCTAAAAAATATTGATACTGTTATGGTCCCGGAAGGGGCCGTAACAGGGAAAATAGAGGTTCTTATATTATCGGATAAATTCGGAAAAACAATTATATCCGGACTTGAATTTAAAAAAACAGATAGAACACCAAAAAGAAAGGTTAAAATTGTTTCAATTCCTTATGGTAATTA
The DNA here is from genome assembly GCA_045658425.1 of Clostridia bacterium. Classification (GTDB taxonomy): domain Bacteria; phylum Bacillota; class Clostridia; order UMGS1840; family HGM11507; genus SIG450. The sequence continues at coordinate 19,120 of JAZOVB010000040.1, forward strand.
CGGAATGGAATTAAAACGTGTAGAAGAAAACTATCTGAATATTGCAAAGGATATCGATAATGCCGCATTATACAATCCTGATATAATGGTTTTAACCGAATGTGTTTTTCATACAAGAATTTTACCTGAAGATTACAGCATAATTAACACATTGGATGATAAATATGTTTCTTTATTAAAAGAAAAGGCAAAAGAATATAATACATATATCGTTGCATCAATAAGAATGCGTGATGATAATGATAACCTTAGAAATGCAGGAATTCTTATTGACAGAAACGGCGAAATAAAAGGTGTTCATTATAAAAGCCATCTTACAATCGGAGAATACGAAGAGGGTATGCTTCCGGGAGATGAAATTGATGTGTATGAAACTGATTTTGGTAAAGTCGCTATACTTATATGCTGGGAGCATTTTTTCCCGGAAGCAGTAAGGCTTGCTATGCTAAAGGGTGCAGAGATACTTCTTGTGCCTACACATGGCTTTAAGAAAGAAAGAATTCAGACAAGAGCGAATGAAAGCGGCTGTTATGCTGTTACATCGCAATATAAAGATGGCACAGTAATAGTAAATCCACTTGGAGAAATTATAGGTGATTGTAGTGATAGTCAATACGCTGTTTCTGAAATTGATCTTAATAGTCATCTTTTTGTACCATGGTTGTCGTGTAATTCAAATGCTCTGCCAAATAACATTTACATAAATGAACGAAGAAAAGAAATATATAATATGCTTACTGAGTAAAAAGGAGAAAAATTATGAAAAAGATTTTATCTTTATTTTTAGTTGTTGTTGTTATTTTTTCAATGAGCTGTTGCTCAAAGAATGAACAAGCCAGTGTTTTTTCCACAAATATTAAGTTCACAGATGAAGAACTTGGAGGTTTAAAGCTTCCTCTTTCAAAGGAAAATGCAACTCTTACTATGATGACAATAGGAGATAGTAACTATAATGATTTACCTGCCATTTGTGCTATAGAAGAGGTTACAGGAATCAATTTAGAGATAACCAGTATTCAGGAAAGTACATTTTCTGAAAAACTAAGCACACTTATTGCAGCAAATCAATTAACTGATATTTTCCCAATGACAGGTACATATCAGCAGGTTAATGATTTAGCAATGCAGGGGGCATTTGTGGCAGTTAATGATTATATGGATAAAATGCCTAATTTCAAAAGAATATTTGCCGAAAACCCTGACAATAACTGGGTTATGAAATCGTATGCCGCACCTGATGGTAAGCTTTATATTATTCCTGATTATGAGACCGTAAGAGAAGTAAATTCTACAATGATGTATCGTAAAGATATTTTTGATAAGCATGGTCTTAAGATGTGGACAAATAATGAAGAGTTTTATCAGACATTAAAGAAATTAAAAGAACTTTATCCGAATTCTACCCCATTTACAGGAAGAGGTCTTAGTATGATTGACAGACTTTCCAATGCGGGTCTTAATATGACTAATTCACAAAGGGTAATATATGATAGCGAAAAAGATACTTTCATCGCGTCTGACACTTCACCTCAAATGAAAGAAGCTTTAATATTTGCAAGAAAACTATATAACGAAGGTCTTGTTGACCCTGAATTCTTAACTCTAACACTTCCTGCATTTACACAAAAAATGTCTCAGGCTGATAAGGCATTTGTAACAGCCGACTGGGTCAGCAGAATGGATATGATAACTGAATCTGCAAGGGGAACTATTCCTGAGTTTGATTTAAGATTTGCTCCTCCTACAGGAAATGGTAAGCTTACAGTTAACAATCCAATTGTATTTGGAAGCGCTTTAGAATGTGTA
>JAZOVB010000041.1:0-1821 GCA_045658425.1 Clostridia bacterium
GTCCTTTGCCGTAACCTTTGCCACGATATTCGGGCTTTACAAACAAATCCTCTAAGTATATTCCGGCGCGACCGAGGAATGTAGAAAAGTTATGGAAAAAGAGTGCAAATCCTACTTCTTTTCCGTCTTCTAAAGCAAAAATAACCTCGGCTTGTTTCTTTTCAAAAATCCATTCACAAAGCAGTTCTTCTGTGGCTACTACTTCTTCAAGCATATTTTCATATTTAGCCAATTCTCTGATAAATTCCAATATCAATTCAGAATCAGTTTCTGTTGCATATCTAAAATTTAATTTTTCCATAACACAACCTCATCAAATTTTATTATTTCTTCGGCTGATAAAGTCCGACTGTTTCTTTGTTTCTGTACTCGTGCTTTTCGTAATAGCCGATTAAAGTTCCGTCATCATCACGAAGGGCAACCATATAGACATCTTTGTTTTCCTCTTCGTTGCGATAGGTGTAAATGATGTTATTGGCCTTACTTTCTTTAAACCAAGCAAGCACCTTTTCAATAATTTCATTAGCTTTTGGCGGATGGCAGTCTTTAACACTAGAGCCTGTTAAGTCCTTATGATAGCGTTCTATCGCAGACGGGTTCATATATACAATTATATCGTCCATATCGCAAACAACGACAGGGGCTGTATCTTGGTCTAATACACTTTTTAATAATTTATTTAACATTTTAATTCTCCAATTTAAATTTAGTCAATTTTAGGCATTTATCATTTTTTGTCTTTCCTGGGCATCTATTATCTGTTTTTTTAAATTATCCGGTATATCTACCCTAATTATTTCAATATCAAATTGTCTAATACTTTCTGCCAATGCAGATAAACCTTTTAATTTGTTTTCTTGTGCTTCATCACACACAACAATTATCTTTCTATATCTTTTACCTGTTACTCTATCTAATAATAACATTTTTAATATATCATTAGCAATTTTATTATCCTGTGCTTTTTTAGGCTTGCCGATATGAGCAAAAATTTCACCAACAATACAATTCTCTTCCGAATAAAAATCCGGCTCAATATATGTATATCTGTTATCTGCCAAATAAATTTTTGGGTTTTCAAGCAATTTAACATTTAAAAGCTGTTCAACTTCAGAAAATATAATATGTCCGGCATACTGTTGTTCAGCAGAACTTGATTTATTTGTATTAAGCATTTTATTTCTCCATTCCTAATCATCTTTTCTAACTTGATTATACTACACTCCATTAAAATTTTCAAGAACGCCGAAACACTTCATGGGGGTTTCTAACATTTTTCTAGCAGAAATGGTTAGAAAAGTGAGTAAAAGTGGCAATACTAGGAATTTGAGCGCAGTAAAGGCTTTGAAGGATTTTAACCCCTCAAAGCCTTGATTTTATGCTGTTTTTATCGCTTCCTAACTTCTCTTAACTTCCGCTTATTTGCTCTAACCTACAGGACTCGAAGCTGAAAATTGGCTTAAATCCTCCATTTTTGTTAATGCAATCATATCACAGAAACTTTGATAAGTCCATAAAGGAATTTATATTTTTTATTCTTTCTCTATTAATTCCAATAAGTCCTCTATCTCGCAATTCAGCACCCTGGAAAGTCTGACAAGGTATTCTGTTTGTGCCTTGTTAATATTCTTTTGTCTTTGTTCGTAGTGCTGAATCATACGAACAGGAATATCCGCAAATTCTGCAAGTTGTTTTTGACTAAGTTCTGCTCTTTTTCTATAAATTTTAAGATTAGTTTCCGGCTTTGCCTTATTATACATCTCATTCATTTTATCTGTGAAATGCCTGATATCCATTTCGTGATAGGGTGAATATAAAGCC
>JAZOVB010000042.1:0-1097 GCA_045658425.1 Clostridia bacterium
CAAAATAACATACTCTGACAAGTGTCATAGAAACAAGCCATAAGATATATCCCCAAAAACCAAGGTCTATAAAATACTGCAAAAAATCGTTATGAACCGATGAAACACCGACATTCATATTTGTACTTAACTGATATGTCAAAAATCCGATTCCATTGCCCAAAAACTCTGGTGAAAATTCGTAGAACTTATCTACGGCATTGTAAATCGTGACACGACCGCTTGTGTCTATTCCTGCTTTTTCAAGAAGCGTAAAGACATCAAGCTTTATAATAGCAATATATCCTATAAGCACAGCTACTAATATAACAGAAAAAATCACGGTAAGCCGCATGGCTGTATCTTTTTTAAATTTTGCAATAAATTTCAAGAGCCAACCGAACGCCAGAGCGATTACAATTGCGATAATACCAATTCTCTTGAATGCTGTGAGAAAACAAAACATCGTCAGCCCAAGTAAAATAAAAAAAACAATATGTTTCTTGGGTTTTAAAAGCATATATATGAGATACGCTCCAAGACAAAATGCAAGCTCGTGAATTTCTGCCTGAACAATAATATCTCCGGTTTCTCCTGCAAAAGTAACAATAAGAGTTATAAATTCGGAAAAGAAGCTTCCAATGCCATTTTGTGCTATAATCGTCAAAAGCATGAGTATATTTGAAATGAGAATTGCAATAAGGTTATACCATATACCTTTTTCGCCGAACACATACAAAAATGCAACAGCAGCAAGGGTAAATGAAAGCATATTATTATATACAAAAGCACCCGACAAACCTCTTGAAATAACCGCCGTATCAACACGAACCATAAACCATATGAAAAGAGATACTAAGATTGTTACAATCAAAGGAGTGCAATATATAAAAGTTGCTTTAAGTGAAGATGCACCTCTTGCAATATTGGGCTTATACAAAAAAGTCAACAACGCTGATGCGAATAAAAGCAGGGCAAATGCATGACGGTATGTAACAAAAAGTCCAAGGTTAATTACTTCTGTAAGAAAATAGTACATAAGTACTGCAACAAGCATAAAGTAAACCTTAAAAGCTGTTTGTAAAAATTTGTTTTCCATAGTTCATTTGCCCTCCTTT
>JAZOVB010000043.1:0-1528 GCA_045658425.1 Clostridia bacterium
GTATGCGGATTTTCTGGAGAAAGCCAAAGAACAGGAGGCAGCGGCGGTGGCACTGCGGCGCTTACAGCGTAAGCAGTCCGTCAATCCCATCCTGCCGGTGGCTGGGGACACGGGGTCGGTCACGGTGACCGACCTAAATGCCGCAATACGGCAGTGCCGCATATGCAGGACGAGTCCCGTTAAGATGCAAAATGGAATTACAATAGGAATGTATCACGAACATCTACTTCAGCAACTACTCGCTATTAAGCGAGGTGTGCATCAAAGGAAGTGATTATATAGCGCAACAAAAAATCGAACGATCCTGTGGCGTTCGATTTTTTTTCATTATCTACGATTTAAGTAAAGCACTCAATTCTTTGTATATATTCATTGATATACGATTATTACTAAATTCAACATTAGAAATATCTGTTCCTTGTTCAAACGACTCGTGTAAGTTAATACATGTAATGATATTATCTATGGTACTTAGTGAAATAACTATACCTCTGTATAATATGATATCGATGCAGAGTTTTTATTTGCCCCACACAGAATGCAAAATACCAAATTTAACCGGTTTATATTCAGAGTATTATAAAATTCTCCCGAAGGATAAAAGTTTATTCGGGGGACAGACTGGGGACTGCATTTTTGCAAAGAAACCAATAAAATCTGCAAAAACGCACTTTTTTTAGAATTTTTAGCATATTTACATTTCGTTGCATGGTAAAATTGCCTTTAATTGGAGCTGAAATTGCACCTGCGATTGTTATTAAATTTAGTGGTTTAGTTTAGTCCAATGTATATATAGAATAGGAGTAAACTAAACTGCCTTTATCTCCAAATCTAAGAAGTCTGTTATAGAAGTGCCTTTACACTCTTTTCAAATGGGCTTTGTCCCTCTCATTTGCAGATGTTATATGTTTCTTTGTATCCGTCTACCTTTTAATATGAGTTTCTGAGAAGTGCCAAAACATACTCTTTTTGCTCCTCAAAAGAAGAGAGAAGTAGGACTTTCATAGGTATGGTATACCATATTATTTTTATTTCCCAAAGCAGTAATTTATTAAATCTAATACTATCTTTAGAGGTTTAATTCAAGAACAGAGAGTTTCATTCTTTGTCTTTTGGGTGTTATTTTGGGTATCATTCTGAATTTTCTGTCCACCTTTTTACATTTCTTGTCCACTTTTTCTGTCTACCACCTTCATAATTTAGCGTATCTTTTTATTATTTTGGGGTTCACTTTAGGGTTCATTCGGGGCTCATATTATCGTACTGCCATTCTATTTGATGAAAAAATGGGAAATGTGAAATAATTACCTTGTTTTAGTTTGGATTATGTGAAATACGGAATAAAAATGAGTGGGATAATGTGAAATATCTATGTATTTATAGCTCGGATTATGTGAAAAGTGTTATCTTTGCAGTTGTAATCAAAGATTTTAGATATGGATAAACTGCTTAGAAGAAAAGTTGATAGCTATTTGATGGCTTGGAAAAACAATCCAGATAGAAAACCGCTAATTATTAAAGGTGCTCG
>JAZOVB010000044.1:0-9393 GCA_045658425.1 Clostridia bacterium
AGAACGACATGGCTACGATCCGACTTATATTGGCGGGAGAAATTAAAAATTGTAACCTATATAACATCAGTGTTGATGTAATGAATAATGTAACAATAGGCATAGAACAAGAAAAATTGAGTAACAGGCAATCTATTGTAGGATGTCTTGTTGGAAATATGATTGTGAATGATTCCAAGAAAGAAGGAAATTGTATTCAGAATTGCTATGTAAATCTTACTGAGTCTATGCTTTTGAATTCTAAAAATAATGAAAGTACAGGTCGTATGTATACAGGCGGAATTGCAGGAAAATGTATCAGCACCGCTGAAGTAAGGAATAGGATTGAAAACTGTAAGATAGAATTAAAAAAATCTAAGATATTGGCAGAATCTGCTAAGGAAATAAGTTGTGTAGGCGGTGTTTCAGGAGAGGCTAAATTTTCTAATATAAATAATATTGATGTCATTTTGAATAATAGTTCTATTGGCGCATATACAGATGGAGATACTAATGTTACAATATACGAAAATGGGCAACAAGAATACTATAAATACTCGGTTGGTGGTATTGTAGGTTTTTCACACGCGGGAAGTAATAATCAGACAAAATTAGGACGACAGGGAAATTATATCAAAAATTGTAATCTGAAAGCTACAATGGATAAATATAGTGAAATACTTTACGCAAAAGAAAAAGCAGGTACTTCAACAAATGTCGGAGGTCTTGTTGGATTGTCATTTAATAATCTGACAGTTGAAAATTCAGAAGTTAATGTTCAAAATGGAAGCTTCATATCAGAACGTATGGAGTCTACAAAGGATGCCACGGATTATGGTGCTACTATTGGTGGGATAATAGGAAGGCTGGAGCATACAGGAAGAATTTATAATTGTGTTGTATACGGAGAAAATTTTGATATTATTGCCCGTTCTACAGAAAAGGAGATATTCGCCGGCGGTATAGTGGGGGTAGATATTGGCCCTATACATAAAAAGCAAGTGTCTCTTGAAAATAATAAGGTAATCGGAAATGGAACTACTGATATAATCGTTGAAATAATAAAAAGTGATAAACCTAACAGTGACATTTACTTAGGTGGAATTGCAGGAAATGCAGGTTATCAGATATTAAATTGTGAAACTTCAGGAATTTCACTTATTCTTAATGGCAGAAATATTGATGAAGCTAAAAAAGTGTATATGGGAAAAACTGCAGGAGTAGTAACTGATATATATGTAAAATCACAAAAGAACTTTGAATGGGATGCTGTAGGTATTTTTGATTGTATAAATAATAATGTAACATTTTATAATAATTTGCCTGAAACGGTTACCGTTAAATATAATGAAAAATAATTTTTAGGTAATAAAAGGGAATGTAAAAAAACTCCAGACCACCAAAAACGAGATGTATAAATAGTTTTGATATAGAAAACTTATCAAATCAACTATAAAAAGGTAAAGATTTTGGCTAAGTTTATCCATTCTGAAGATTTTTTTCTATCCCCTATGAATTGTTTTTGGGACTGTAAATAAATTTACAGTCCCTTTTTGTTATATTTTTTTAAAAAATGTAAATGCTTTATATATAACATTAGAAATGTTTTTAATATCATTTTAAAAAATAATGAAAGGAATATTATTATGAAAAAGATAATATCAATTATTACAATTCTTTCGCTTATTCTTTTGGCAGGATGTTCCCAGACGGATGAAAATTTACCTGAAATAGGTGTTGCCATTTATAAATATGACGATACTTATATTTCAACAGTTAAAAATTCTCTGATTAATGAAGCTCAGGGTAAAGCACAGCTTTTACTTAATGACGGTAAAGGCGACCAGGCAACACAGAATGACCAGATAGACCTTTTGATTGAAAAAGGTGTCGATGCTCTGTTGGTTAATGTTGTTGATGTCGGTGCGGCACAAACTATTGTAAATAAAGCAAAAACCGCAAATATTCCTATAATATTCTTTAACAGAGAACCGTCAGAAGCAGTTTTAAAAAGCTATGATAAGGCTCGTTTTATAGGCACCAATGCCAAGGATGCAGGTGTAATCCAGGGAGAAATTATTGCTGAAAGCTGGAAAGACGGAAAATACGATAAAAATAAAGACGGTGTAATGCAGTATGTAATGTTTAAGGGAGAACCTGATAACCCTGAAGCAGTTGCAAGAACAGAATGGTCAATTAAAAGAGCTAATGAGCTTGGAGTGAAAACCGAACAGCTTGGTCTTCAGGTAGCAAATTGGGATACCGAGCTTGCTAACAGAGCTATGGAAGCCTGGATAACAAAATTCGGAGATAAAATCGAATTTGTTGTTGCTAATAATGACGGTATGGCTCAAGGCGCCATTTCTGCTTTGCAGGCAGCTAATTACAACAAGGGTGATGAAAATAAATTTATTCCGGTAGTAGGTGTTGATGCTACTGATGCGGCAAAAGAGCTTATATCCAAAAAGTATATGACAGGAACTGTTGTTCAGGATGGCGAGGAAATGGGAAAGGTTCTTTATACTGCAGCTATGAATTTAATTGAAGGAAAGGATATTATCGATAATACAGGTTATTCTTATGACGAAACGGGTGTTGCGGTAAGAATTCCTTATAAGCCATATACCGGTATGTAAAAGTGGTGGAAAACTTGAAAACGGAAAATTATGTATTAAGAATGGTGGATATAACTAAAACCTTTCCCGGTGTTGTTGCTCTTGATAAAGCAAAACTTGAGGTAAGGGCAGGAACGGTTCATTCTCTTATGGGAGAAAACGGAGCAGGAAAATCCACTTTGATGAAATGTCTTTTCGGAGTATATCTTGAAGATAGCGGAACTATTTTTATAAATGGCGAAAAGGTCAACTTTAAAAATTCTAAACAGGCTTTGGAATCCGGTGTTGCAATGGGTCATCAGGAGCTTAATCAGGTTATGAAACAGACTGTAATGGATAATATCTGGTTGGGCAGATTTCCTCTTAAAGCCGGAGTAATCAACAGTAAGAAAATGTATGAAGATACATTGAAAATCTTTAAAGAGCTGAATCTTGATATAAAACCTGATTCAAAAATATACGAACTTTCGGTTTCTCAAAGACAAATGGTTGAAATTGCAAAAGCATATTCCTATAATGCTAAAATACTTGTTCTCGATGAACCAACCTCATCTCTTACCGAGTCAGAGGTAGAAAAGCTTTTTGAAATTATAGATAAGCTTAAAAGTAAAGGATGCGGTATCATATACATTTCGCATAAAATGGAGGAAATATTAAGAATATCCGATGATGTAACCGTAATGCGTGATGGAAAGTGGATAGCTACCGAAAGAGCAGAAAATCTTGATATGGACAAGATAATTAAGCTTATGGTTGGCAGAGATATGACCAACCGTTTCCCTGATAAAACAAATAAGCCGGGTGATGTGATAATGGAGGTAAAAGAACTTACCTCCTATTACGCACCGGGGATAACCGAGGTAAGCTTCGATTTAAGAAAAGGGGAAATATTGGGTGTAGCAGGTCTTGTAGGTGCAGGAAGAACCGAGCTTTTAGAAACTCTTTTTGGTGTAAAAAAAATAAAAAAGGGAACTATTAAACTTCATTCCCGATATGTGGAAAATAAATCGCCCCGCCATGCAATATCAAATGGTTTTGCACTTCTTACTGAAGAAAGAAGAGCAACAGGTATTTTCGGAGGGTTAAATATTAAGTTTAATTCCGTAATATCAAACCTTAAAAAGTACAGTCGTTTCGGAGTTCTTGAAGAAAATGAAATGACAGGGGATACCGAATGGGTAATAAAAAGTATGAATGTAAAAACTCCCGGTCAGAAAACGAAAATCAAAACTTTATCAGGTGGAAATCAGCAGAAGGTTATTTTAGGCCGATGGCTTCTTACTAACCCTGAAATTCTTATGCTTGATGAACCGACAAGAGGTATTGATGTTGGTGCTAAGTATGAAATATATCAGCTTATCTTAAATCTTGCCAATAAAGATAAAGCGGTAATAATGGTATCTTCCGAAATGACTGAGCTGTTAGGTATCTGTGACAGAATAATGGTAATGTCAAACGGAAGATGTGCAGGTATTCTTCCTAACAATGAATCAATAACACAGGAAGAAATATTACGACTTGCTTCAAAATATATTTAGGGGGTGAAAATTATGAAAAGAAAAATATCAGACATTCTTCTTAATTACTCTTTGTATATAGTTTTGGGAATAATGATTCTTGCGGTTATTATACACGACCCAAGCTTTATTTCCTTTAAAAATATAACAAATATCTTAAGTCAGGCATCTACAAGAGGTATACTTGCATTAGGTGTGGCAGGTCTTATAGTTCTGCAGGGTACGGACCTTTCGGCAGGTCGTATCTTAGGATTAACCGCAATTATTTCTGCATCCCTTTTGCAATCAGTAAACTATGCGTCAAGAATGTACCCGAATTTACCTCAGTTGCCCTTGTTTTTACCGCTTATAATTGCTGTAATAGTGGGGGCAATATTTGGAGCTGTAAACGGATTTGGAGTAAGTAAACTTCATCTTCACGCTTTTATTGTAACATTGGGTACTCAACTTATAGCCTATGGTCTTTCTGCAATCTATATTGACAGACCGCCGCTTGGCGCTCAGCCAATAGCAAATTTTGACGAAAGATACGTTGATTTTGTAACAGGTTATTTTAAGGTGGGAAATTTAGAAATTCCTTATCTTATTTTTTATCTTGCCATTATAGCTATTATTATGTGGTTTGTATGGAATAAAACTACTCTTGGTAAAAATATGTTTGCAATAGGCGGAAATCCTGAAGCGGCGGCTGTATCCGGAGTAAACTTATTTAAAAATATAATGGCAATTTATATTATATCAGGTGTTTTATATGGTATAGCAGGTTTTTTGGAGGCAGGAAGAGTAGGTTCTGCAACGAGTAATACAGGTATAAACTATGAGCTTGACGCCATAAGTGCCTGTGTTGTAGGCGGTGTGTCTTTTTCAGGCGGAGTGGGAACGATTCCCGGAGTAATCATAGGTACCATAATTCTTCAGTTTATAAACTACGGACTTAATTTTGTAGGTATAAGTCCATATTATCAATATATAATTAAGGGTCTTATTATTATACTTGCCGTTTCGATAGATGTGAGAAAATATTTAGTGAAAAAATAAAGCCTTCCGGGCTTTATTTTTTTATGACTTTATGATATAATCTAAATATATTTTAAAGGGTCGGTGAATATAATGATAAAAGACGGAATAAATTCTAAGGAGAAAATAACTTCATTTCTGCTGATTGGTCAGTCGAATATGGCAGGAAGAGGTGAGTTTTCCGATGTTGAGCCTATTGATAACGATAATTGCTTTATGTTAAGAATGGGAAGATGGCAGAAAATGACAGAGCCTATAAATCCCGACAGAGCAATATGGGGAATAAGATTTCACAGCGGTATAAGCTTATCTGCAAGTTTTGCTGATCAATATACCAAAGAATACGGGAGCCCCTGCGGACTCATTCCTTGTGCAGACGGGGGAACTACTCTTTCCCAGTGGATGCCCGGTGAACTTCTTTTTGATCATGCAGTTTATATGTGTTCACTTGCAAAAAGAACCTCAAAAATAGGTGGTATTCTATGGCATCAAGGGGAAAGTGATTGTACTAATCTTGATGTTGAGAAATATAAAAAAGATTTTAATATAATGATAACTGCACTGAGAAAAGAATTGGGAGATGAAAATATTCCGGTAATTATTGGTGAGCTTTCCGAAAATATCACTCTTAACTGGGTGGATGAGGGGGCAACTAAAAAGCTTAATGAAGCCTTCTATGAAATTTCCCGGGAAATAAATAATGTATCGGTTGTTTCCTCAAAGGAGCTTGAACTGAAAGCGGACGGAATTCATTTTAACTCACGAGCCTTAAGAGAATTTGGTTTGAGATATTTTGAAAAATATAAGGAAATGATATGAAAAAGAAAATAATTTTATGGATTTTTTGTATTTTATGGATGGCTATGATTTTTATGTTTTCCCATCAGAATGCAGAAATATCATCGGATGTATCTCAGGGATTTACTGCAAAAATTATAATGTTTTTAGCAGAACATAATTTAATAGATATTCCCGTTTCCTCATTAGGTCTTTCGGAAACAGTGTCGAAAATTGCCGAAAATATTGATACCATTGTAAGAAAACTTGCCCATTTTAGTATATACGGCGTATTGGGAATACTTATATACGAACTTTGTCTTTGTTATTTTAACAATAAAAAAGCAATTCTGATTGCCTTGATAAGTTGCCTTGTATATGCAATAAGCGATGAAATACATCAGATTTTTATACCGGGAAGAGCAGGGATGATAACTGATGTATTCCTTGACTTTTCGGGAAGTCTGTTTGGTTTCTCTATATATTATTTTATTTTTAAAAGAAGATATAAAAAATAAATGTTTTTGATATATAAATATATTAAGGTAAAGAATTTTAGAAAAGCTTTACAATTTAAACTTTTTTCCATGAGAGACATATATTTAGGGCTGTTTATAAAGTCTGACTTTATAAACAGCCCCTTAGGCACTCGGGAGTTGAACCCCATATGCCTTAAACTTGTTAAATTTTAATCTTTTCAATTTGGCGTCCTCATAAGGCGACGGCCTGACTTCGTCCTTCGCATTGAAATTCTTAGAAATTTTCCTGCGTTTAAGGTCGAAGAGTTTAAAATTAAGAAATTTTGTTTAAGACAAAGTAATTTCAAGAATTATACTTTCGTATATTCGCAGGGATTTCTGCAGTATTAAGCTAAATTTCTAATTTTAAACCATATGGGGTTCGGCTCCCGAGTGCCTAATCTTTTTTTAAACTGTCAGGATTTCTTTTTCCTTATCCTTTGCAATATCGTCAATCATTTTAACGAATTTATCAGTAAGCTTCTGAATTTTGTCTTCAGATTCCTTAACATCATCCTCGGTGATTTTGTTATCCTTTTTAAGAGCCTTGATTTTATCAATTGCATCTCTTCTTATATTTCTTACGGAAACCTTTGAAGTTTCAGCAATCTTGCTTACATCCTTAACAAGAGCCTTTCTTCTTTCTTCTGTAAGAGGAGGGAAGCTAAGTCTTATAACCTTACCGTCATTTGTTGGATTAATTCCAATATCAGATTTCTGAATTTCTTTTTCAATTTCCTTTAATACAGTTGCATCCCAAGGCTGAATAAGTAAAGTTCTTGCTTCAGGAACTGAAACATTACCAAGCTGGTTAATAGGTGTAGGTGTTCCGTAATATTCAACTTTGATTTTATCAAGTATTGCAGGATTTGCTCTGCCTGCACGGATTGATGCATATTCATTGTTAAGTGCATCAATTGATTTTTGCATTTTAACTTCCGCATTATTTATTGTTTCTTTCATAATTATCTATTTCCTTTCTTTTAATTATTCGCCAACATAGGTTCCGATTTTTTCACCCTTAACAACACGGATGATGTTTTCGGGAATATCAAGTCCGAATACTTCAATCGGTATATTATTATCCATACATAAAGAAATTGCGGTAGAATCCATAACCTTTAAACCTTTGTTAAGAACATCGATGTACTTGATGCTGTCAAATTTAACTGCATCTTTATCAATGTGAGGGTCTGATGTATAAACCCCATCAACATTTTTGGCAAGTAGGATAACATCTGCATCAATTTCAGCGGCTCTTAGTGCTGCTGCAGTATCGGTAGAGAAGAATGGGTTACCTGTTCCACATCCGAAAACAACAACTCTTCCTTTTTCAAGATGTCTTATAGCCTTGTTTCTTATATAAGGCTCTGCAATCTGCTTCATTTCAATACCTGTCTGAACTCTTGCCTGAACACCAACATCCTCTAACGTATCAAGTATTGCAAGGGCATTAATAGTAGTTGCAAGCATTCCCATATGGTCAGCTCTTGTTCTGTCCATACTTTCACCGCTTCTGCCTCTCCAGAAGTTACCGCCGCCTACAACAATTGCAGTCTCAATTCCCATTTCGGTTAAAATTTTAATTTGTTCGCAAACCTTTTTTATCTTCACAAAATTAAGACCGAAGCCTCCTTCATTGGATAACGCTTCACCGCTTAATTTCAGAAGTACTCTTTTATATTTGCAGTCCATAAAACCACCCTTCCTTTGTGTATGAATGTGTTATTTTTTTAATTATAACATATAATTTTTCATTTTTAAAGAATTATTTTTAAGATTATTAAAAAAATATTGACATAGACCTTAAAATAAAGGTATCATATAAATAAAGAGGTGGTTTTAAATGAAAATTTGTAATAATATATCAGAACTTGTGGGGAATACCCCTCTTGTTTTTTTAAATAATTTTTCAAAGAAATATTCACTTGAAAATCCAATTATGGCAAAGCTTGAATATTTTAATCCCGCAGGAAGTGTTAAGGACAGAGTAGGGAATGCTATGATTTTTAATGCTGAAAAAGAAGGCTTATTAAAAAAAGGCGGATGTATAATAGAGCCTACCAGCGGTAATACGGGAATTGGTCTTAGCGCTGTTGCTGCTTCAAAAGGCTACCGTGTTATTCTTACTATGCCCGATACTATGAGTATTGAAAGAAGAAAATTACTTTCTGCCTATGGTGCAGAAGTGGTTTTAACCGATGGAAAAGAGGGAATGACAGGGGCGATAAAAAAGGCAAAAGAGCTTCTTAATGAAATTGAAGGCAGCTATATGCCTGGTCAGTTTGAAAATAAAATAAATCCACAGGTACATTATGAAACCACAGGCCCTGAAATATGGGATGCTCTTTCGGGAAAAATCGATGCTTTTGTTGCCGGGATTGGTACAGGCGGTACAATAAGCGGAGTGGGTAAATTCTTAAAGGAACAAAATCCACATATAAAAATAATCGGTATCGAGCCCTCTGCTTCGCCTTTTATAACCGAAGGAAAATCAGGTCCTCATAAGCTTCAGGGGATTGGTGCAGGTTTTATTCCCGATACGCTTTCTTTAAATGTTGTCGATGAGGTGTTAAAAATAGACTGGGAACCTTCCTATGAAGCGGCGAGATTACTTGCAAAAACTGAAGGTTATCTTGTTGGTATTACTTCCGGTGCCGCACTATATGGTGCAACCCTGATTGCAAAAAAATATGGATATAAAAATATAGTGGCACTTCTTCCTGATACAGGTGAAAGATACCTTTCCTCCGATTTGTTCTGATTTGGAAAAAACTTATCACGTTGTTTTTAAACATACAAAAGTATTCAGAAAGCCTTTTTCTGTGCAAGAGGAGGCTTCGGTAAAAACAGAGGCGGTTTTTATGAATTACAGAGAAGATAAATACGGTAACAAACTTTGAGGTTTGGGGTTTGGTTGTATGCGTTTTACATCTAAAATGGGAAAGCTTGATTCAGAGAAAGCGGAAA
>JAZOVB010000045.1:0-3151 GCA_045658425.1 Clostridia bacterium
CATTACAAGCTTTTCCTTCTGATATCTCTTTTTTCTGTCTTTATCCTGAAGAGCTATATTTTCATTAGTATTCATAACATAAACCTCATTAACAATTTTATATTACTTTAAATCTGAAACTTTATATTAACTTTAATTAAAGTCATTTTATCATAAAGATTGTAACTTGTAAAGATTAAGAAATCTTTTTCGGATAAAGCATTTGTTTGTTGCACTCCGTCAGCACTGCGGTTTTGCCTATTTCTTAAGATTTTCTGTCTTTTTTGTAATATTGTTGACATAAATAGTATTTCCTATGTACAATGGAGGTAAATAAGAGTGAAAGGGTGAGTCCCATGGCTCAGTTTTAATTAAATTGTGCAAATCGCTATGTTTTAAGCTGAAAGTTTGTGCAGCTTTTTTTGTTACTTTTTGAGTTTCTTATCACTTTATATATAAGAGGAAGTATTAATTTACTTTCAGATTTTTATAAAGGAGTGATAACGATGCAGATGTGAATTATACATCAAATTAAATCAACAGAACAAAAAATTCAAAGGAGTAACAAGTATGAAAAAACAGATTATCAAAAGATTAACAGCTTTTTTACTGGCAGTTGTTTGCACAGCAACTTTCTATACAATGGCTTATGCTGCGGCTATTGTTTATAACAATATTGAACTTGAGTTTATCACAAAAATTCAGACAAAGGAAGATGATGA
Organism: Clostridia bacterium; assembly: GCA_045658425.1. Lineage (GTDB taxonomy): Bacteria > Bacillota > Clostridia > UMGS1840 > HGM11507 > SIG450. The sequence continues at coordinate 702 of JAZOVB010000045.1, forward strand.
CGAAAGAGAATATAGTGGCGTCGGAGGAATAGCAGCAGGTACAAATAGAACCAGTATGTTTGTTACAAAAGCAGAGAAAAGTACAAGTCATGCAACTGAACGAATGGCATTGTTTTATGATTTTCCAAACATTAATGAGCCGACCAAGCGTTATTACTATTTTATTCCTCAAGCAGGACACGCAAACGGAATGGCTATAGATGACTATAACATTTATATCTGCGGATGGACGAAAGAGGACGATCTTTTAATAGATGCTGCATTAGAACTTGGTATGGAACCAGAAGACTATGAAGATGTGCCTAACAATTGGATTATTAAACTTCAAAGAAGTTATTTTTCCTATTTTAGGTCTGAGTGTAATGGAGAAGTTTTGGTTCCTGATTCACCAACAGAAAAAGGTTATAGTGTTTTGAATCCTATAATAGACGGCACTATAGATACACCCTTTACATATGAAATCAGAAATATAACCAAATACAATTCTAACAAGACATTTATAGTCCAATATTTTTGGAATAAAAATATTGGCAATAACCTTGCTTATACAACAGCAAGGCTAGTAACAGAAAACGGTGTTGAAAAATTCTATGTTTCAACCGACCCTGATGATATCTTCATTGTAGAAAACAATGTTCAGTTTTATGACGGCACACTGCAGGATATTTGTTATTCTGAGGGCAATGGGTTGTTTATTCCAATATGGTATCAAAACAAAAAAAGTCCTAATACTCATCTTGTAAATGAAAATAAAAATGTAATTATGTGGGTTGACCTTTCAACAACAAACAACCCAAAACTGTCAACAATTACAATAGATGGTGTAACCTACAGATACTATACTCAACCCGATAAAATTAATGTTAATCAATCAGGCAAGGGTTATGATGTTTTTGAAATTGAATCAATTGCCATAACAGATGATGATGAAATGTTATTTGGTGCAAACATTATACAAACAGAAGGTCAACAAGGTGAACTGACAAGTTCAGATAGCGTATTTAAAATGACTTATAATAACGGGCAAAACTTTGTCCTTCAATAAGATAAAGAAAGGATAATAAAATATGAAGAAAAACAGATTACATATTTTAACTATATTTTTCTCAATAATACTTTTAACATTATTGAGTTTCGGTGCAAGTGCTGAAGATGCACCAACTGAAGATTATTTAACAAAAACCGTTGATTATGTTGAATATCATCTGTATGAAACAGAGGGAGAAAAGGTAGCCGTTGCTTATAAATTTGTCGGCAACAAAGAAGTAACGGAACTTAACATCCTTTCAGAAGTAGACGGTTACAAAGTTAAAAGTGTCGATGAAGAACTTAATAATAATGTAGACCTCTCAAACATAACAGTAGTTAATATTGGTGAAAACATTGAAACTCTGGATGAAATAATTTCATCAATTAAAATGACAAGTCTGAAAAAAGTAAATCTTCCTGCTTCGATTACTAAAATCGGTAATTATGATTTTTACGGTTGTAAAAATCTTGAAGAGATAAATCTTGAAAATATTCAGCATATTGGCCTTAGAGCTTTTATGGGTTGTACAAATCTTAAAAGTGTAAATTTTTCCGAAAAACTGGAAAGTATTGCTGTATCAGCTTTTGAAGAAAGCGGATTGGAGACGGTCACAATTCCGTCAAGAGCCGAGCTTTCCTACTCACCGGAAATTGAAAGCTCAGGAGCTCAATTCAGGAAATGTAAAAATCTGAAAACTGTAGTTTTTGAAGACAGAGCTGAAAAAGATAAAATATTCTATGTATATGAATTTACTTTTGCATACTGTACATCTCTTGAAAAAATTGTGCTTCCTAAAAATGTAGAAAAAATTGTTGTTTGTCATGGAGCTTTTCTTAACTGTGAAAACCTTAAAAGCTTTGATTTCTCAAATGTAATTTCAATTTATGATATGGCCTTTGAAAATTGTAAAAACCTCACCAAGGTTAATTTTTCAGACAACCTTGAAGTAATCGGTTGTCATGCTTTTGCAGGAACAGGTATTAAAACGGTTACAATACCGTCAAAAACTGAATTAAATTGTGAATTATCTGCCGATGGTGACCACGACGATGAGTTTCCTTACGAAGATAGGAGCGGTCAGTTCAGAGATTGCAAAAACCTCAAAACCGTAGTTTTTGAAGACAAAGAAAAGAGCAAACTTTATATTCCCTATTATACATTCACAAACTGCACGTCACTCAAAAAAGTTTATCTTCCTGAAGATATAAAAATTACAATCGGAATGAGAGCCTTCAAAAACTGCACAAGCTTAACTAAGGTCTACGGCAGTGAAAATATAGTTGAAATCGGTGATGCCGCTTTCTCATACTGCAAGAGCCTTAAAGAAATCACCCTCGGAAAAAATCTCAAAACCATTGGCGAAAAAGCCTTCCTCGGCTGCAGTAAGCTTGCAAGAGTAAATCTCGAAAGCACAAAAACT
>JAZOVB010000046.1:0-1115 GCA_045658425.1 Clostridia bacterium
ACTTCCTCCTTATTTTTCGCTCTTATCAATGATTTTCAGTAACAGCTCATCAACATCCTCTGTGGGTAAATCCTCAGCTAAAAGCATATTGCGAAACTCATTCATACCGTTGATAAGTAAATTGCACTCGAAATCTGTGAACTTAATTTTGGTCTTTCTTTCCATAATAAAAACCTCCTGTTATTTGGTAGTTTTATTCTACCTTATAACGGGAGGTTAGTCGAATGTACGGATTTATTTTCAGTAGCGGCTACCGAAATTATTATCAATCACTCTGATTATCATCTTTTTTATTTTTATAATATTCAACAACATCCGGAAGAATTGCTCTTGCAAAGCTATCAAGTGCTTCTTTCGGAACCTCAAAGTTATGTTCGTTAAACGAACAAATTTCTTCTCCGGTTTCAGTAGAAATAATTTTTGTAGGGTGTCCCTTACGAACTAATTCCTTTTCTCTTTCGGACATTAATTCAAATTGCTTTCTTTGAATCTCGGAAAGTGTTGTTTCATTAAATGGTTGCATAAAATAACCTCCTTATAATTTGGTATGTTTATTATACCGCATAACAAGAAAATGGGCGAATGTGTTAATTTATCCTTTTATAAAAGTTTTATATGTAAACTTTGCTCCGAGCCTGAAGCCTGATATAAAGCTGTCAATATTACTCGTAGTAGAAAACTCAATATAAGCACTTGCATAGCTTTGAAACAGTTCCTTATTTTCACCGTTCAATCTAGCAGTAAGCTGTTCTTCTTTCTCTGCAAGGCTACTCAATTTCTTCTTGAGTTTAGGTGTTAATTCTGAATTGACTTCTTGCGGCTCAATATTGCCATAATAGAAATCTTCAATGATATTTGACATTATGTATTCCTCCATGTCTGAGGAAATATATTAGAGTACGAAAGATAGAATATGTTATGCCGGAGAACTACTTGTGTTATGAACATCCGTACCATATTGAGTATTCATAAGGGATTTACCTGTGAATACTCAATTTTTTTGCTTAAAAAGAGTTGTTTGATTGGTCGCAGACTATTGAGGTCTGCGACCTTTTCTGTTTTGTTATGCCGTTACTGTTTCGGGTAATGCTCTTGGTATATAGCTGACTTGTACT
>JAZOVB010000047.1:0-1553 GCA_045658425.1 Clostridia bacterium
TTATGTATTATGACACTCGTCCCTCGGCTTTTAATGGTGTTTTTGATTTTTACACTTATGAAAAGTTAAAGGGCTACTATGCTTTTTATTGGTACGGTTTCCTTTATGATTGCGAAAAAGAAATTGCTTCCCAAAATGAGAATAAAAACATCTATTCTCTTTGCGGTGTGGACAAAAACGGAAAAGCGACAATTATACTTACTTATTATAGCGATAATGATGGTTTGCCTAACAAAGAGATTTCATTGGATTTGGGTGAAAAGGGGTCATACGATATATATAAGGTTGATAACGAGCACAGTGGTGAGCTTACAGAAGTTACTGATAATCTTTCCTTTGAACTGGAGCTTTTCAGTATGGTGCTTATTAAAGAAAAATAAAAATCATTTTCATATTTTGGTATGAGCGGTATAATCAATTCTATAAATTCCAATTTAATCGATGATAATGCTTCAACTTGATTTGATACTACAGAGAGGTGTATTATGAGCAGGTTTCTTGAAGATTTCACAGAATTTATAAAAAACAATGACGGCAGAGTTTTTTCTGTTGCCGAAATCATAGGTAATGAAAATTCCGAAAAAATAACTATAACTCCTAATAATGCAAGTCAGAATGTATACTCTGTTTCAAAGATGTATACCGTTACCGCTATAGGTATATTGTGTGACAGGGGGATGCTCAGCACCGATGACACCGTAACTCAGATTCTGAATGATGAGTGCCCCGAAGGATACGATCCTTATTGGGATGAAACTACGGTTGAAATGCTTATGCTTCATCTGACAGGTTATCCCGGCGGTTTTGATACGGATGTTTTTGATGCATCGAAGTATGACCCGGATTATCTGAAAGAAATCATGCTGAAGAAATGGATTTGTCCTCCCAATAAGGAGAGGCATTATGAAGATGCAGGATATTATATTCTGTCGAGAATTGTCAGCAAGGTTTCGGGAAAACCGCTTTTGCAGTTCTGTTGGGAAAATATCTTTCTGCCTCTCGGCTTTAAAGAAGCTGCTTGGAGCTGTTGTCCGAAGGGGTACGCAATCGGTGCAACGGGTCTTTATATAAGGGTTGAAGATATGATAAAACTGGGTGCGGTTTATCTCAACGGCGGCGAATACCGCGGAAAAAGAATAGTATCAGCCGAATGGGTGAAAAAAGTTCTTAACAGACATTATGAATTTGCACCCAACGGTATAAAAGATTCGTATAACAAAGGCGGAATGAACGGACAAAATCTGCTTGTAATTCCCTGTGAAAACAGAGTGGTAGCCTGGCAAGGATATGATATAAGACCTGACGGTCCCGACCTTACACGCTTTGCGGCAGAGTATAACGGATAATTATTGAGACTGCTGCAGTTAACAACAAATTCCAATTTGTATAACAGTCAGATAAATAAAAATTGTGGAGGTAATTATGAGATTCAAAAAACAAATTTCACTGCTTCTTTGCGTTGCTTTTATATTTTCATCCGCTACACTCTCATCTTATGCTTCTAACGGAACAAGTGCGGGTACACCTGCAATAATAAACACAGCAGAAGAAAT
>JAZOVB010000048.1:0-47670 GCA_045658425.1 Clostridia bacterium
AAAAAATAAAAAGCTTATAGGCGCTGCCGGAAGTGAAATTATTTTAAGAGGAGGTACCGCTGAAATAATTGCTTCCAATCTTGGCGGGCTTTCCGATGTAACTGCTGCCGGTGATTTAAACAACGGAATATCCGTTCCTGTTAATCATCTGTTGATTATCCCAAGAGATGACGGAAGAGGATTTAAAGCAATTACTGATGTAATTGTAATGGTTAAAGGCGGTTATGAAATTAAATAGGTCTTGACAAATTATTGTATGTGTATTATACTGTTTTTGAAACAAGGGGAGCCAAAAGAGTTTATAACTCGGCTGAGAGGAAGGTAAGCTTCGACCCGTAACCTGATTTGGATAATGCCAACGTAGGGAATATTATGCGCGCATATTATACCACAGGTCTTGTTGCCTGTGGTTTTTTTATGAAATTTCAACGGGTTCCTTTGTTATTAAAAAGAAAGGAATAAAATTATGAACAAAAAAATATTTAATTTAACAAGGGCGTCTGTAATGATTGCCTTAGCTACTGCATTGTCTTTTTTTAAAGTATTTGAATTAGGAAATGGAGGTTCTGTTACTCTGGGGAGTATGGTACCGATAATTCTTGTTTCATTTATTCTTGATTTTAAATGGGGAATTCTTACATCATTTGTGTATTCCCTTATACAAATGTTACTTCAGGGAGTTGCTGCTCCTCCTGTTGAAAATTTCCTGTGGTATTTTCTTGTAGTAACTCTTGATTACATAATTGCATTTACTGTTTTAGGTTTTGCAGGGGGAATAACCCGAAAAATTAATAACATAAATGTTAAAGTCATAACAGGGACTGTCTTGGTAGTTATACTGCGTTTTTTATGTCACTTATTGTCAGGAATAATAATATGGGGTGTTTATGCACCTGAAGGACAAAGCGTATTTGTATATTCACTTCTTTATAATGGTTCCTATATGCTGGGAGAACTGATTATTACAGTGACTATAATGATGCTGATATCAAATATAAAATTCTTTAAAAGTATGATGAAATAAAAAAATAAATGTCGAAACATTTTTGCCGTGTCAGGCTGTGTTTTGACATTTTTTTATTATTGTAAAATGTATAATCATAATGGTGATGATTTTATGATTGTATATTGGGATATGTTGTTTTTAATAAATTTTTTTATGGATTACTTAACTATATATACCTCGTCAAAATTATCAGGGATTTATTCCTCTAAGATAAAGACCGGGATAGCTGCTCTTATAGGCGGTGTTTATGGTATTTTTATGTTTGAAAACTCATTTATGGGTTTGATAGGTATATTTGTGTCTGTTTTAATGATATATATCGCCTTTTCGCATATAAATGTAAAACTTGTTCTTATTTTTTACTGCAATTTGTTTTTACTTGGGGGGATTGCAATGTGTTTAAATACTTTATTTAGTTATGCAAAAAGGATTGAGTATATGATATATACTGAAAATGTTCTCTGGTTGACATTAATCGGAAGTACTATAAGTGTTTTTTTAATTTGTTGTCTTTTTAAAATATTTAAAAGAAATATTATTAAAGAAAGGCAGATACAAAAAATTTTAGTATCTTTTGAAGGCAGAAATATTATTATTGCAGGGTTAATGGATACAGGTAATTTGCTTTTGGATCCTGTGACAGGATATCCTGTTATTCTGGTATTTTATGAAAAAATAAAGGAGATTTTACCTGATTCGTTGAAATTATTTTTGTCGGAGGATGGCGATTTAACAACTTTATTAAATATTAAATATAAAAATAAAATAAGGCTCATACCTTATAAAACTGCCGGTAATGAAAGCGTGTTAAAGGGATTCCGCCCTGATTATATAATTCTTAATGATGATGGTAAGAGGGTGATTAAAGATATTGTTATTGCAGTAGTATATAAACAAATGTCCGCAAATAATGAATTTGAGGCAGTACTTAACCCACAGCTATAGGAGTATAATATGAAAATCTTAGAAATTTTGAAAAAAATTATAGGTATAATTTATAAAAAAGAAAACTATCTGGAATATATAGGCGGTGTAGATATACTTCCTCCGCCTCTCAGTTTGGAAGAAGAAGAAAAATATATTAATGAATTGCAAAAAGGTACAAAAGGCGCAAAGGAATATATAATAGAGCATAATTTAAGATTGGTTGTTTATATCGCACGGAAATTTGAAAATACAGGGATATGTGTTGAAGATTTAATCTCAATAGGAACTATTGGTCTTATAAAAGCTATTAACACTTTTAATCCTGAAAAAAATATTAAATTGGCAACTTATGCATCAAAGTGTATAGAAAATGAAATATTGATGTATCTTAGAAAGACCGCTAATCGTAAGGTGGAAATATCAATTGATGAGCCTCTTAATGTGGATTGGGACGGAAATGAGTTGCTTTTGTCTGATGTGCTTGGAACTGATAATGATGTTATATATAAATCCCTCGAGGAAAAGGTTGACAGGGAACTTCTTGAAGAAGCTCTTTCGAAATTATCTAAAAGAGAACAAAATATAATGAACTTAAGATTTGGATTGATAAAAGGGGGAGAGAAAACTCAAAAAGAGGTTGCTGATATGTTGGGAATAAGTCAATCATACATATCAAGATTAGAAAAAAAGATAATAGGAAAACTGCAAAGGGAAATCAATAGAATGCTGGAAATTTAAAATAAGCTATGTAAAGTTAAATGCTTTACATAGCTTATTTTAATATGCGTGAAAAAAATCGAATTATTTTTTAAAAAAGTAATGACAAATACCATAAAAAGTTGTATAATATATCTGATAATTATATTAAAAGGGGAAGTGGGTGTCAAAGTGAAGGATTTATTATCTTGGTTAATTATTTTTCTTTCAGTAGCAATTGATATTGCAATAGTAAGTTTTTTGTTCTACAAAGTAATTATATTTTTCCGTAATACTCGTGCGTATCAGTTGTTAAAAGGAATTGCACTGGTGTTGATTATTTCGCAGTTAAGTGAAATTTTTGGTTTTTCTGCAATCAGCTTTATACTGAAAAATACCTTGCAGATTGGATTGATAGCTGTTGTTATTTTATTCCAGCCCGAAATAAGAAAAGTGTTATCCGAAATGGGCAGTCACGGTTTTAAACTTTTTAATATCGAAGAAAACAGCGAGAGTGAAGCTGTCAACAAACTTGTAAAAAGTATTGTTGATTCCTGCTTTGAACTTTCAAAGCTTGGTTATGGTGCATTGATTGTTCTTGAAAGAAAGGTGAAAATCGGGGATGTAATAAGAACAGGAATTAATCTTAATTCTGAAGCTTCTACCGAGCTCCTTGTTAATATATTTGTTCCAAACACACCGTTACACGACGGAGCTGTTGTTATCGGTGATGATAAAATTAAAGCGGCTGCATGTTTTTTACCGCTTTCCCAGAATGAAAATCTGTCGAGTGACCTTGGTACAAGACACAGAGCAGGTATTGGTATTACTGAATCTACCGATGCAATATCTATTATTGTATCTGAAGAAACCGGTAAAATATCAGTTGCAAATGATGGTGTGCTTTCCAGAAATCTTAATGAAGATAAACTTTTTAATACACTAAAACAAGCACTTATTGTTGAAACAACAAAAAACAAGAAAAATAAGGTCTGGAGGTTTAAGAAAAATGAAAAATAAACTAAAAGACAATTTACTTTTGAAGATTATATCTGTCAGTATAGCTATAATAGTATGGTTATATATTCAGGTTATTCAGTCACCTGTTAATGATTTTTATTTTTATAATATTGAAGTACTTGATTCGGATGGAAATGAAATTGCGGCAGATATTTTAAAGGATAGAGATTTGTATATAGTTAAAGGTGAAAATCCAACTGTAGATATTCACGTTCGTACATCCTTGCTTAAGCTTTTGAATTTAAAAAAAGGCTCCTATGAAGCCCGTGTTGATTTATCGGGAGCACCAAATTCTCAAACATATCCGGTGAGGATTGTAAAAAAAGGAGATAATCTTAACGATATTGATATAAGCGTAAGAAATGCAAAACAAGTAGCAATAGAATTTGAAAAAATAGAGTTAAAAGATGATGTTTCAGTTGAATTTAATATAGATAAAAAGCAACTATCTTCGGAGTATTATACAGATGAAACATTTGTTACTCTTGACAAACCTTATATCCGTATTAAAGCTCCAAAATCATTTGATACCGATAAAATCAAGGCTGTGATTGATATTGATTTAACGGGTAAAACCGAAAGATTCAGCGAAGCGTATGATGTTAAACTGATGTATAACAATAACAGACCGGTATCATTGGAAGAAAATTGTATTGAACTTATTGATGAGAGTGTTACGGTTGATGTAAATGTTCTTTATCAGAAGGATGTTGAATTGAAACTTTCCAATAAAAATAACAAACTTGAACTTAAAGCAGAACCTTCAAAGGTTAAGGTTGTAGGAAATAAAGATGCTATTAAAAATATGATTGATTTAACAATCAGGGAATTTAAACTTGAAAAAGAAGAAATCGGCTACACTCAAAAAATAAAAATTCCTGCATCTGATAAATATACAACAATACCTGATACGGTAACCATCAGAATAACAGATAATCACGAATAAAAGGGGGATGGATGAATTGACAATTTGTGTTAACGATATCTTTTTGCCTGTTAACCATACTGTTGATGATGCATTCCAACTTGCTATTAAAAAAAGCGGTATAAAAAAAGACAATATAAAAAAACTCTATGTCAGAAAAAAATCTGTAGATGCCAGAGGTGGAGATGTAAAATTTGTATATTCAGTCTGCATTTCTTTGAATGAGCCAATAAGTGTAAAAAAACAGCATAGCAACAATGTGTTGGAAGAATATGAATATACAATAAAACCGGGTAAACAATTAAAAGAAAGACCGGTTATTATAGGATTTGGTCCTGCCGGAATATTTTGTGCCTACTTACTTACATTATACGGAGCCAAACCCATTGTGTTTGAAATGGGAAAGTCTGTTGATGAAAGAAAAAAAGATGTTGATTTATTCTTTGATAAAGGAATTTTTGATAAAACTTCCAATGTCCAGTTTGGCGAAGGTGGTGCAGGTACATTTTCTGATGGTAAGCTTACTACAAGAATTAATGATAAAAGATGCAATTTTGTATTAAAAACTTTTCATAAGTTTGGTGCAGATGAAAGTATTTTATATGAGGCTCACCCTCATATCGGAACAGATAAGTTAATGGGCATAATCAAAAACATAAGGCGATTTATCGAAGATAATGGCGGTGAGGTTTATTTTCAATCGGAAGTTACTGGATTACAGGTTGAAAAAAATCAAATAAAGGGAATTGTTCTTTCAAATGGCGAAACTATATTAACAGATAAAGTTGTTCTGGCAATTGGACACAGTAGCAGAAAAATGTATGAACAACTTTGGCAGATGGGAATTGCAATGGAAAAGAAACCATTTTCTGTTGGTTTCAGAATAGAACATAAAAGAGAGTTTATAGATTATGGCAGGTATGGAAAATATGCAGGAAATGAATATTTAGGTGCTGCAGATTATCAGTTTTCGTATAGAAAAGGGGAAAGAGGCTGTTATACATTTTGCATGTGCCCCGGCGGACAGGTAATTGCTTCCAATTCGGAGGAATATACCGTTGTTACTAATGGTATGAGCAAATCGAAACGTGATGGTATTAATTCAAATAGTGCAGTTGTTGCTTCGGTTCTTCCTCAGGATATTGATGGAGATATTTTATCGGGAGTAGAATATCAAAGGATTCTTGAAAAAAAAGCTTATGAGCTTGGAGGATGTAAGTATTCAGCGCCATCTCAATTGTGTCGGGATTTTCTGCAAGATAAAAAAACCTCTGCTTTTTTATCGGTGAAACCAAGTTATCCTCTGGGTACTGAATTTGTTAATTTTAATGAATTTTTACCGAGTAAAATAAAAGATATGCTTAAAGTAGGTTTGGCATCTTTTGACAATAAAATAAAAGGATTTGCAACTGGGGATGGAGTGCTTACCGGTTTTGAAACCAGAACAAGTGCACCGTTGAGAATACTAAGAGGAGAAGGGTATAATTCTATAAGTGTAAAAGGTCTGTATCCATGCGGTGAAGGCGCAGGATATGCCGGTGGAATAACCAGTGCAGCTGTTGATGGATTAAGAATAGCTCAGGCTATTTTGGAAGAATAATTATGAAATTGAGGTAATTAGTATGGATTTTATCAAACGAGGAAAAGAATTTGATTTAATTGGGTTTGGAGAGGTTATGTTAAGGCTTTCTCCTGATAGCAAAGAAAAAATTTCTACAAGTGAAAGTTTTGCTAAAAATGCAGGAGGAAGCGAACTTAATGTGGTATCGGGAGCGGCAATGCTTGGTGTTCGTTCTGCAATAATAACAAAACTTCCTGAAAATAAGTTAGGGCATTTTGTCAGAAATAAGATCAGATATGGTAATGTCAGTGATGATTATATCGTATATGATCACTCACCATCTAAAAGATTAGGGATTTATTTTTATGAAAGCGGTGTGTACCCAAGAAAGTCATCAGTGGTTTATGACAGGGCGAATGCATCAATTACAACACTTTGTAATGAAGAAATTCCTGATGATATTTTTGATAAAACATCCATATTTCATATAAGCAGTATTTCTCTTGCTTTAGGTGAAACATTACGAACAACTGCCATTGACTGTATAAAGAAATTTAAAGAGGCAGGTGCAACTATTTCCTTTGATGTTAACTACCGTGCTACATTATGGGATGAGGATACTGCAAGAGAAACAATACAACAGATTTTACCGTATGTTGATATTTTGTTTGTATCAGAGGAAAGCTCAAGACGAATGTTCAGGAAAACCGGCACTTTAGAGGAAATTCAAAAAAGCTATGTTGAAGAGTATGGTTGTAAGATAGTTGCTACAACCAAAAGAGTTGTAATTAGTCCAACAAAACATAATTTTTCTTCACAAATATATTATGACTCTGCTTTTTATACCGAACCTGCGTATGAAAATATTGAAATTGTCGACCGTGTAGGTAGTGGCGATGCTTATGTTGCCGGAGTGCTTTATGGTATAATAACTCATTCGGATATAACAAGCGCACTTGAAATAGGAAATGCTATGTCGTCGGTAAAGAATACGATAAACGGTGATATGTGTTCTTGTAGTATAAGTGAGATTGAAGATGTTATAAAATCACACAAAAGCACCGGCCAACAAAGTGAAATGAACAGGTAATTATGATTGAAATAACAAGTGACAGAATTACAGAATATCTTGGAGAAAATTCATTTTCTTTTAAAATATTTGATGTAATTGATTCTACAAATTCTTATGCTAAGAATAATATTGGTGAAAACATATCGAATTGCGTAATTATTGCCGATAAACAGACTAACGGCAGAGGCAGATGCGGACGAGATTTTTATTCACCTGCTGATAATGGCATTTATATGAGTGTCGTTATTAGAGTTGATAAGATATTCTCGGATATTGAACTTCTGACAATTGCCACAGCAGCAATCACTCATTACGCTATTGAAAAAGTAACAGGAAAAAAATGTGAAATAAAATGGGTTAATGATATTTACTTAAACCAGAAAAAAATTTGTGGAATTTTATGCGAGAATATTTTGGGCAAAAACACTTCCGTAGTAGAGTATGTTATTATAGGAATTGGCATAAATGTAAAAACTACTGATGATTTTCCCCAGGAACTTACAGATATTGCAGGTTCTTTATCTATGGAAGATATTGACAGAAATGTTCTTATTGCAGAAATACTAAAGGGGATAAGAGAGTTTTCTACAAATTTTGATTTTGATAGGTATTTGTCATACTACAAAGAACATTCTATGGTTATGGGGAAAACAATAAAATTCGAACAAAACAGTCAGGAGTTTTTTGGTAAAGTAATTGATATTAATTCTTCCGGACATCTTATTGTTGAACTTAAGGATAAATCAGTGATGGCATTAAAATCCGGGGAAATAAGAATAGGGAAAAAAGATATAGAGGCTTAAAAAATATTTATTGCCCTTGTTTCATATTTTGAAACAAGGCTTTTATCTGTTAAACTTTATAAAAAACTTTATTTTGCAATTTAATATTGATTTTTGTCATAAAATGTAGCATAATATATATAATATGATTATTTTTTGAGGAGAGATAAAAATGGAAATCAGAATTGAAAAAACAACTACACCCAAAAATAAACCTGACCAGAGTAATCTTGGTTTCGGTAAAATTTTTACTGACCATATGTTTGTTATGGAATAAGAAGAAAGTAAAGGTTGGCATGATGCAAAAATTATTCCATATCAGAACATATCATTGGCACCATCGGCGATGGTTTTTCACTATGGACAGGAAATGTTTGAAGGTTTAAAGGCATATAAAGGAAAAGACGGTCAGACAAGATTGTTCCGTCCCGAAATGAATGCTAAAAGAACAAATGAATCTAACAAGAGACTTTGTATTCCCGAACTTCCTGTGGAATATTTTGTTGAAGCTGTGAAAGCAATTGTTAAGGTGGATGAAGATTGGATTCCTACACAACCGGGAACTTCTTTATACATAAGACCTTTTATAATAGCAACTGATGAGTTTTTAGGTGTAGCACCTTCAAAAACTTATAAGTTTATTATAATTCTTTCGCCAAGCGGAGCATACTATGCAAGTGGTCTTGCACCTGTTGGCATCTGGATTGAAGATGAATATGTTCGTGCTGTTAGAGGCGGAATGGGATTTGCTAAAACCGGCGGTAATTACGCTGCATCCTTAATCGGTCAGGTAAAGGCTCATGATGACGGATATTCACAGGTGTTGTGGCTTGATGGCGTAGAAAGAAAATATATTGAAGAAGTTGGTGCGATGAATATTTTCTTCAAAATCAATGGAAAAATTGTTACTCCAATGTTAAATGGAAGTATATTACCAGGTATTACCCGTAATTCTGTTATTCATTTATGTAAAGAATGGGGATATGAAGTAGAGGAAAGAAAAATTTCCGTAGATGAGCTTTTGGAAGCACAAAAAAATGGCACTCTTGAAGAAGTATTCGGTACAGGAACAGCAGCTGTTATTTCACCTGTTGGTAAGTTAAGATATTGCGATGATGTTATGACTATTAATGGCGGAGAAATCGGACCTGTAAGTCAGAAAATATATGACACCGTAACCGGTATTCAGAATGGTACGGTTGAAGATAAGTTTAACTGGATAACTTTTGTAAAATAATGTTTGGAGGATTTATTGATAATGTCCAATCAAATGAAATTCAAACGAAGTATGTTTGGTCTTAGTAAGAAAGAAGTTGTATCTTATATTGATTCAATATCCAGAAGTATTGAGGATAAATTATTTAAAAAAGATACTGAGATATCAGGCTTAAAAAAAGATATTGAAGTCTTAAAGCTTGAAAAACAAGCGCTTCAAAACGAAATAGATGCTTTCGCCGAAGATAAGAAAAAGATTTCTGATATATTTTTAAAGGCTGAGGAGGCTGCTAATAATACTGTATTAAAAGCACAGGAAGAAGCCGAAGAATTGATGAAAGAGACTAAAGAAAAAATAGATGCAGCTTATGAAAAGCTTGAAGCAGATAGTGTAGCATTTCATAGTGAATTTGAAGAAGAAAAAAACCGACTTAATAGTGAACTTTCGGAGTATAAACAAAAAGTTAATTTATTGAGAGAAAAAATTAAGGAAACTCTTCTTAGCTTTGATGTGTCACTTTCTGATGACAATGATTCAGAATAATTTAAAATAAAACCAACCGGATTTTAATTATAAATCCGGTTGGTTTGTTTTTTTGATATATATTTCATAAGGATATATAATATTGAAAAAAACTTGTTTTTTAATAGCAAATAATATAACTTATGTCTTTTGGTAATGTATATATCGTTGTTAATAACAGTGGATCTCAATAGTTCCGCTTCTGAAATTTCTTTCAATTTATCCGTTATTAGTTTTTTATTATGCTCTTTTATATTTTGAATTAAAAAATCAATATAGCCTACAATAATATTTAATCGGAATAAGTTTATATAATTATCACCTGAATGATGAGATGTAGTGATAAGTTGGCTTATATTATAATAATTCAAAACTTTGTTAAAATAATCATTAATATCTAACTGAGGGGTTTTACAATAGTATAAATATTCATTTTTAAGATATACAGTTTTACAACAGTTAAATAGTACATAAAGGGTTAATAGGTTTTCCCAGTTGTTGCATTGATTTTCTTCAAAAAAATCAAAAGCTTTTCTTATTAACTTCAAATTATAAAGCTTAGCCTTATAATCAGTATTTATTATTTGCGTAAAAGGATAGTCCATATTATAAAACATTTTAGGTAAAATTTCATTTGTTATTCTATCTTTTTCGTAAGCTCCATTTTCGATTTGAGATGTGTGTACTCTTACATTACGCATCCCGTTATATTTTATACAGTCGCAAAATATAAAATCTGCATTGTATATTGAAACGGCTTTTGACATCCTGAGTAAAAAATGTCTGTCAAGATATGTTTCGCCACTTAAAAATGTTATATAATCGCCATCAGCCTCCAATAAACCTTTTTTAAAGGCATTTGCTATTCCTGAAAAAGTATTCATATGTAATGACTTAACGCGTAAATCCTTCATAGTATATTCATCGCATATGATTTTACTTTTATCTGTTGACCCATTATCAACAAGCAATAATTCGAAATCATCATAGTTCTGTGATAATATTGAATCGATACACTTATGGATATATGACTCACAATTATATATGTTAACAACAACGCTTATTTTCATTTTTTACCCCCCTTTACCTTATTATTGTATCATATTGTATAAAACTGTTCAACTATTTTAAAATAAATCTATTGAAAATATGATTTTCTTTTGTTATAATATATAATAAATATATAATATATATACGAGGTGATCAAATGTGAAAAGAATATTGTGTGCCATTTTAGTTATATGTATAATAAGCGTACCGGTTTTGGCTAAAACAGGCTTTACAGATTTGAATAATGACCATTGGGCATTTTCCTATGTTTCCAAGCTTGTAAATGATGGGACGGTAAGTGGTTATGAAGATGGCTCCTTCAGACCAAATAATACAGTTACCCGTGCCGAATTTGTTAAAATGCTTGGTGTTGGAACTGAAAGAAGAGAAACTGATTATGCCGATGTTTCAACATCTCATTGGGGATATGAATACATTATGACATCTGGTTTTGACACCACGGAAAATAATTTTTATCCTGATAAAAAAATAACTCGAGGGGAAACTATTGAACTTATATGGAAACGTAATGGTTCCAAAAAGGGGATAACTGCTCCAAAACTTATTTTAGATCA
Organism: Clostridia bacterium; assembly: GCA_045658425.1. Taxonomy (GTDB): domain Bacteria; phylum Bacillota; class Clostridia; order UMGS1840; family HGM11507; genus SIG450. The sequence continues at coordinate 11,353 of JAZOVB010000048.1, forward strand.
ATATACGAAAAATCCTGATGCTGTTGCCTGGGCTTATTGTTATAAAGTTATGATTGGAGATGAGGGGCTTAACCTCAGACTGAATGATACACTTTCAAGAGCAGAAGCGGTTACATTAATAGTAAGGAGCCGCGAAATAGACTTTAATAAGCCACCATTGAGTTTTAAGGATGTTCTTCCTGAAACAACATTGAAAACTTATTTTGAAAGCTATAACTTGTTTGATGATAATCGTACATATTCATCTGATGCTACAATAACAAACGGGGAAATGGCAAGGGCTGCATTAAGACTTGCTGAGGACGAATTTAACTTTTTATATAGCTCCTATATATCCAAAGCCAATTTTGAACATGAGTATGCCAAGGATGTTACAATAATATCTGATAGATGTATAAAAAAAGACAGTGCAACAAAAGAATTTGCTGATAGTGTGGCGAATATAGAAAATACCTTATCTGCGTTTTCCTTTGCAGGACTTCAAAAAACAAATACTCTTATAAGCTACGGAAATATTAATAATACTTATTCTGATGTTTCAAAGGATATTGACAGCAGAAAGAATGTAACGCTTACCTTTGCTTATGAAAAAGGCATCAGAATGAATCCTGATGGTTCAATCGGAGCTCTTAATAATGTTACACATAAAGATATTGCTGCGTTACTTATTCAGTTTGATTATCTTATTGGTATGGAAACAGCTTTCTCTACTGCAAAAAACGATAATGGCAAACATATTGTGAAAGATGTTAAAATAAGAAGTGCTATTAATTCTTATCCTTCCAATAAAGCTGATTTTGCTTGTATAATTGAAGGAATAGAAAATTATGTTTATGAAAAACCATTCGAAGGAGATAAACCGAAAGCGTCATATAATTTTTCCAGAGAATATGCTGAAGTTTTTATCGCCAAACTTGAAACATTAGCCGGATTTATAAATAAAAACTACGGGATAGATGCCGAACTTGTTATGTACCCGAATCTTACATGGAATAATGGAAAACATTTTGTTTTAAGACTTGAATGTATTGTGAATTCTGTGTCAAAAGAGGTATCGACTAAAGAGGCTTTTGGTGATTCTTTAATAACTCCGGTTGATGAAATTATCAAGCCTGGAGCGAAATATTTTATTGAAATTACAATAGACAATGTAAATTTATTTTTCTAATGGAGTGTTAATATGGAATTTTTAAAAAAGACTAATAAAACAGTAGGTGTTATTGCCTGTATTCTTACAATTTTTTCTAACTTTATACTTTTATCAATCGGGACAGGATTTTTAAGAATTGAGTATTATTATGTTACTCAGGCTTTGCTACCTTGTCTTGCATCCAGAATATTTCTTATTCTGTGGTGTTTGTATTTTGCTATAAGCTATGAATATGACAGAGCAGTCAGAAGCTTTGCGCGTTGTCTTATTCCTTTTGTTATTTTAGGGATAATTATATTACTTATAGATACCGCTATGGCGTATTTCTTTCTTGTTCAGTCTATTACAACACTTTTGGTACTTATTATGATGTCTAATATGATAAATCAGAAAAGATTTGCCTTAAGATCGAAATCTTATGCTGATAAGCTTTATCAACTAAATGTACTAATTGGTTTTTGCATATTTTTAGTTATTATTTATATAGGACTTAGTATTCCAATAGCTATAAGGGCACAGCCAAGTGAATATAATATTATGTTATTGGTTTCAGCGATGATTTGTCAGGTTTTTGTTATAGTTGGAATTTTCTGTGTAGAGACTGCAGAAAAGAAATTTAAGCAATCGCTTGAGGAAGGTGCTGTTGAAAAACAACACGATCACAAAACAACAGGGGCATCTGAAAATGAAAATTAATATTGCTGGTATAAAAATTGAAATAACAGGTGAAGTGTATGATTATTTTAAGTACAGGCTTCATGAGTATATTATAGATGACAGGGAATCTTGTGAGATAAGCATTTTGTGTGAACAAAAGGATGAGATTATTGCACCTTGTGGGGAAATAATACAAAAAAATTCATATAGAGTTTTTTCTGTGGAAAACGATATTTTGTATTGTTATGATATACTGAAAGATGATAAGTGTTCTGCACTTATCAAAGCAAACGAAGCGTGGACTGATATAAAGTGCCAGATATATGATGTTGAGGATTTAGGCGGTGCATCTTTAAATATACGCCAGTTTAATATGCTCGGACTTGTTATGAAATATATAACGCTTCATCATGGTGGGCTGATGGTTCATTCATCGTCCCTTTCCTATAATAACAATGGTATTATATTTTCGGCTGATTCAGGAACCGGAAAATCTACCCATACAAGACTATGGAGGAAGGTTTTTGATGGAGTTGAGATAATAAATGATGATATGCCTGTTATAAGGTTTATTAACGATAAGTGGCATTTGTGTGGCGGTCCATGGAGTGGTAAAACTGAAATAAACATTAATAAAAAAGTGCCACTTTCGGCAATTGTATTTATTGAACGCGGAGAGAAAAATGAAATAGATAGAATTTATGCACCGGATAGTGTTTTCAGGTTGATGAAACAGACATTGATTCCACCCGGGAAAAAATTGACTTCAACTGCAATGACAAATATATCAAAGCTTTTAGAATCAGTTCCGGTGTATAGGTTAAAATGTACAATTTCAGAAGAGGCACCTAAAATAGTTGCCAAAAAGCTTAATTTAATATAAAAGGAGACTGGTTATGAAAATTAAGGACTGTTTTGTGTTAAGTGAAATCGGAGGAAGTTATATTGTTGTTCCTACTGGTTGTGAAACTGTTGATTTAAATGGTATGATTACCCTTAATGAAACAGGGCATTTTATGTGGAATTTACTTTTGGAAGATACCACAAAAGAAGAAATTATTAATGCGTTTTTGAAAGAATATGATGTAGATATGGAAACCATCAGCAACGACGTTGATGAATTTATTGAAAAATTAAAATCTATAGGAGCTATTTGTGAATAATAGAATTTTTAAACCAACGAGGGAATTAATGCCTTTTATAAAGGAAATGATACAAAATAATAAAAAAGTACAGCTTACTGTTACCGGTAACAGTATGTTTCCTTTATTTACCCATTTAAGAGATTCAGTTACTGTTAAAGGGTGCGAAAATTATAATAAATATGATATCATTCTTTATGTAAGAGACAATGGAGACTTGATTTTACATCGTATTGTAAAAACAAAAAATAATATTTTTTATTTGTGTGGAGATAATCAGACTGTTATAGAGTATCCCATATACAAGAATCAGATTATAGGGAAAGTCGTTTCTTTTACCCGTAAAGGTGAAAACTATACAACAAAGAATATTATTTATGATATTTATTCCTTTTTTTGGTGTATAAATGTAAAAATAAGAAGACCGGTGTTGAGATTTGCTTTAAAGATTTGGGGTGTTATTAAAAATGAAAAATAAGGCTTCCCTAAAATGGATTATCGGCAATTCAAGGCCGGTTATTCCTTTTTTATTTATTTCAACCATTATAAGTGCCGTTGCTTCCGGATGTATGGTTTTACTTACATATGTTGGAAAACAGGTTGTGGATATAGCTACAGGTACTTTTTCAGGAGAATTTTTCAGTAAAATATTTATACTTGCTTTAATTGTTGTGCTTGAATTGATATTACAGGTTGTTTATAGCCGTTTAAGTATTGTGATAAGTGGAAAAATGGAAATGGGTATAAAAACCAATGTTTTCAGAAAATTGTTGAAAAAAGATATATCACTGCTTTATAAATATCACTCAGGTGAACTGCTCAACAGAATGACCGCAGATGTTCATATAATAACAAATGCATTTACAAGTATTGTTCCTGCAGTTGTTTCCTTAACTACAAGACTTATTGGAGCTTTCGCAATGTTGTTCTGGCTTGATAGGACAATTGCTTTGTTTTACCTTATATCTGGTCCTGTTTTTTTAGCTGTAACAAAGATATACAGCGGAAAAATGAAAGCTCTTCATAAAAAATGTCAGGAAACTGATGGTAGTGTCAAATCTTTCATACAGGAGGCTATTGCAAATATTCTTGTGATAAAGGCATTTAAAAATGAGACGCCTGTATCTGATGAAGCGTATAAACTTCAAACAACTAATTATAAGTATAAAGTGAAAAGGAATACAATAAGTATAGTTGCTAATACTTTTGTGTTTATTGCTTTTACTTTTGGATATTATCTTGTGTTGGGGTGGGGAGCTTACAAGCTTTCAAAAGGGCTTATAACAGTTGGTACTCTGACTGCGATGTTACAGCTTGTTTCCCAGGTGCAAACACCATTTAAAAATCTTTCAGGTATTATTCCTCAGTATTACCAGGCTATTGCCTCTGCGGAGCGACTTTTAGAACTTGAAAATTTAAAAGAAGATACCGAAGGATTAGATAAAGAGTACTTATATAATATCTATTCTCAAACAAACAAAATTGTTTTTGAAAATATTACATTTTCCTATGATGAACGAAACACGATTATCAAAGATTTTTCATACGAAATTAATAGTGGAGATTTTATTGCTGTATGTGGTATATCCGGAATTGGTAAAAGTACATTATTAAAATTACTTTTAGGTGTTATTAAACCGCAACAGGGTAAGATTTATCTTGTGTTAAATAACGGAAACAAGGTTGAAATAGACGATAAAACAAGAGCTTTATTTTCTTATGTTCCTCAAGGAAATATGATTTTATCGGGTACCATAGGTGATAATATCAGGTTTTTTAATAAGGAACTCAGTGATGAAGATGTGATGAAAGCTTGTCATCTTGCAAGAATTGATGAGTTTATTTCCGGTCTGCCTCGGGGACTCAATACAATTATTGGTGAACATGGTATTGGTTTATCTGAAGGGCAGGTGCAAAGGGTTGCCATTGCCCGTGCACTTATTTCAGAAGCACCTGTTATTCTTCTGGATGAGGCAACTTCGGCACTTGATGAAAAAACTGAGAAGGAATTTTTAGAAGGTTTGAAAACCATTAAGTCTAAAACATGTTTAATTGTATCTCATAAGCAGACTACGCTGGATGCTTGTGATAAAAAAATAGTTTTTTAAGGTGATTACTTTTGGAAAAAGAAAAAATTTCCGAGCTTGAGGGTGTTATAGAACAGATTATATACACAAATGAAGAAAACGGATATACCGTAGCAGATTTCATTACGCTTGAAAAAAACATAACAGTTGTCGGGATAATGCCTTATGTTTATGAAGGAGAAAGTCTGAAGCTTTATGGTAATAACATTGTTCATCAGGAGTACGGTGAGCAATTTAAAGTGGAGGCGTATGAAAGGAATATGCCGAAAACCAAAAGCTCAATATATGCTTTTTTAGCATCAGGGATAATTCGTGGTGTGCGTACTGCTACTGCCAAAAAGATTGTTGATAAATTTGGAGAAAAAACTTTGGATATCATTGAGGAAAATCCCGGATTGTTATCTGAAATAAAGGGGATAACTTACGAAAAAGCATTGGCAATAGGACAGGCTTATTACGAGAAGAAAAGTGTAACGGATATTGTTATGTTTCTTCAGAAATACAATATTTCCATTAATCTTGCAATGAAAATATATAAAGCACTCGGAAACAATCCAATATCGCAAATTGAAAACAATCCTTATATTCTATGCGAAAAAATTGAAGGAATATCTTTTGTAACTGCAGATACTATCGCAACCAATATGGGGTTTGGTAAAAATGATATAAGAAGAATTAAATCCGGTTTGAAGTATATATTTCAAAAAGGTGCTCTTAACGGGCATACATATCTAAATGAAGAATTGATTATTTCCTATGGTGTAAGTAATCTTCAGATAAGTGAAATTGAGATACAAAACGCTCTTATTGCACTAGTATCGGAATTTGAGATTATTAAGGAATTTAAGGATGAAGATATATATTATCTGCCGGTATATTATACCGCTGAAAATGATATAGCTAATAAGCTTTTATTTATGAATGTGGATAAAGGCAAGAATCTTTTTTATAAAAGAGTATTTGATGATATTTTCAGCATCAATAATATTGTTCTTGCGGATAAGCAAAAAACTGCAATAGAGGCAGTTCTTTCAAATAAAATTACTGTAATAACGGGAGGTCCCGGTACCGGAAAAACCACTGTTATTAACTCTATACTTACAGTTATGGAGAAATTGGGTAAAAAAGTTACCCTTACCGCACCCACAGGCAGAGCTGCAAAAAGGATGGCGGAAATATGCAAAAAAGAGGCAAAGACTATCCACAGACTTTTAGAGGTAACTTTTGGTAACGGTAAAGTTTCTGAAAAATTTGCAAAAAATGAAAAAAATCCAATTTATACCGATATGATAATTGTCGATGAAATGAGTATGGTAGATGCCTTGCTCTTTAATTCGCTGTTGAAAGCTGTAAAAAGTACAACCAAATTAGTATTGGTTGGTGATGTTAATCAGCTTCCTTCGGTAGGAGCAGGTAATGTACTTAAAGATATAATTAATTCCGGTAAATTTGCTTGTGTTTATCTTGATGAAATATACAGGCAGGAAAAAGAAAGTATGATAGTAAATAATGCTCATGGTATACTGAGGGGAGAATATCCTAAACTTGCAGGTAAAACATCAGATTATTTTATGATTAGAAAAAGTGATGCAGAAGATATTCTTTCAGAGATTGTGAAGCTATACACTGAGCATTTGCCGAAGTATTTTAATTATAAGAAAGACTTGTCAATTCAGATTCTTTCTCCAATGAAAAAAACAACTCTTGGCACAGTGAATCTGAATACTGTTATACAAAATGCAGTAAATCCTTATAAACGAGCAAAAAATGAAAAACACTGGGGAAATTATACATTCCGCGAAGGTGATAAAGTTATTCAAATGAGGAATAACTATGACATTGAATGGTCTATGCCCGGTGGTGAAAAAGGTTTTGGTATTTTCAATGGGGATACGGGTATTATAAAAAATATATTTAATAAAGAAAAATATATAATTGTGGAATTCTCAGATGGTAAAATTGCAGAATATGAGTTCTCGGTATTGGATGATTTGGATTTAGCCTATGCTATAACTGTTCATAAAAGTCAGGGGAGTGAATTTGATGCTGTAATTATACCTGCATACAATTGCCCCAAAATATTAATGTACAGAAATCTATTTTATACAGCTCTGACCAGAGCTAAACATCTTGTTGTTGTAATAGGCAGTGATGAGATTGTTAAAACAATGGTTGACAATGAATCTGAAAGCAAACGTTTTACATCTTTAAAAGATAAGTTGGAAAATAATAAGATTTTTGCGGGGTAGAAATATGTTGGAAAAGTTTCTTGATATATTTTATCCAAGAAAATGTATGTTTTGCGGAGAAAAACTTAATAATAAGGGTGAATATTATTGTAGTAAATGTTACTATAAGCTTCCTTTCGTAGAAGAGAACCGTTGTATTGTGTGCGGACGTGAAATGTACAGCCGTCAAAGTATATGTTTACCTTGTCAAACACATAAAAGAAATTTTGATGAAAATTTCCCTGTATTTTTATATGTAGATGAGATGGCTTCGGCTTTGAAAAGATATAAATTTACGGGTAAAATGTATTATTATAAACCCTTTTCAGAATTTATATTTGAAACGGTAAAGGATAAGATAAGCGATATTGATTACATTGTTTATCCTCCGATTAACAGAATGACATTTTATAAAAGAGGATTTAATCAATGTGAATTGATTGCAAAAGAATTATCTGCAAAGTCGGATATTCCTTATTTGAAAAATGCAATAATTAAGGTGCGTCAATATAAAAAACAAAGTCTTGTAAAAGGTAAAGATAGATATAAAAATGTAAAAGGCGCATTTAAGATTAATAGCAAGTATGGTGAATTGTTAAAGGGGAAAAGAATTTTACTTATTGATGATGTTTTGACCACAGGTGCAACTTTAGATGAATGTTCAAGAATACTCAAAAAACAAGGTGTTTTTACAGTTAAATGCACAACTTTATGTATTGTTAACTAAAAGTTTTAATAAATTTTTAAAAAACACTTGTTTTTTTTGTCAGTGTATGGTAGAATGTTCTAAGTTGAAAAAATATGGAGGGAAAATTATGGCTACTTTAAAAACTATTTTATATGTTGTACAGATTATTATTTCATTAGCACTTATTATTACTGTTTTACTTCAGGAAGGCAATTCATACGGTTTATCCGGAAGTATCAGTGGCGGTGCAGATACATTTTTCGGAAAAGGCAAGAGCAAGTCTTTAGACGGCATATTTAAGCTAATAACCAAGATTTCAGCAACTATGTTCATAGTTTTATCTTTGGTTCTGACTTTTTTAGCCAAGTTCTAAAACAGTAAGCTTCGTCTTTATGGCGAAGCTTTTTTATTTAAATATTTATGTATGTTTTAAAGAAACAGTGGCGAAAAATCCGATAATAAGGAGAAAAAATGGATAGAAAAACTAAATTATTTAATTTTATAAAGGATAATTATCAGACTCCCTTTACATTTAATGAAATTGTGTTGATACTTGGGGTTAATCAGAGTGATACTGAAGAATTAGAAAAGTTGTTACACGAATTGTTAAGTGAGAAAAAAATTATACTTACAAAGAAAAAAAGATATAAATATAACAGGGAAAACGATATTTTTACAGGAGAGTTTATCGGACATGATAAAGGATTCGGGTTTATCAGTTGTTCTGAATTTGAAAAAGATTTTTTTGTTTCTCCCGAACACAAGAATAATGCGTTGAATGGCGATATTGTCAAATTTAAAATTATCAGTGAAGGCTCTTGTGATAAGAGAGCTGTTGCTCGTATAACAGAAATAACAGAACGGAAAAATCATTCTGTTGTGGGGACTTATGTAAAAAGCAGAAATTTCGGATTTGTAATAGCGGATGACAAAAAGTTTGATAAGGATATTTATATATCCGGAAAAAACCGTTCTACTGCCAAAGATGGAGATAAAGTTGTTTGTGCTATTTTAAATTATGGCGGAAGAGATAAAAATCCGGAAGGTAAAATTACGGAGGTTATCGGTGATTTTTATGAGGCTGGAAATGATGTTTTATCAGTCATAAAAAAGTATGAACTTCCTTATATTTTTCCTGATAAAGTTATAAATGAGGCTAAAGTTTTATCGGAGGGGATTGATGAAAAAGAGTTTTTAGGCAGAGTCAATCTGACTGATAAACTTATTATAACAATTGATGGGGCTGATGCAAAAGACCTGGATGATGCTATATCCATTGAAAACAATGAGGATGGCAGTTATACACTTGGAGTGCATATAGCTGATGTCAGCCATTATGTAAAAGAAAAAACCAAACTTGATAAAGAAGCATATTTAAGAGGTACAAGTGTTTATCTTGCCGACAGGGTTGTGCCTATGTTACCCAAAGAATTATCTAATGGTATATGCAGTCTTCATCCTGATGTTATTCGTCTTACGCTTTCTGTATTTATGAAAATTGATAAAGAGGGCGAAGTTAAGGATTATGAATTTAAAACATCATATATAAAATCAAAATATCGATTGACCTATGATTATGTAACGGATGTTTTGGAAAATTCCGCTGAATGTCCCGAAGAACTTTCGAAAATGCTGTTTGATATGAAAAAAGTTGCGCTGATATTACGGAATAAAAGGCAAAAAAGAGGAAGTCTCGATTTTGATTTTCCTGAGTGTAAGATTATATATGATGAAGACAATTTTCCGATTGATATAAAAAGATATTCAATGACCATTGCAAATAATATAATAGAGGAATTTATGTTAGCTGCAAACGAAACGGTTGCCGAATATGTTTTTTGGCAAAATTATCCTTTGATTTATAGAATTCATGAACAACCTGATCCTGATAAAGTTGATAAATTCAGAATTTTTATAAAAAATATGGGTTATGTATTTAAGGGGGGTCACGAGGAAATTTATCCGAAAACTTATCTTGAATTGCTGGAAAAAATAAAAGGTGATAAAAATGAAAAAATAATACAGACGGTAATGCTTCGTTCACTTATGAAAGCAAAATACTCTCAGGAGAATAAAGGGCATTTTGGGTTAGCAAGTAAATTTTATTGCCATTTTACATCTCCTATAAGAAGATACCCTGATTTAATAGTCCACCGTGTTCTCAAGGATATTATATATGGTAGAATGGATGATTCACGCATAGAATATTATATTGGATTTATTGAAAAGGCTGCTGAATATACATCCGAGCGGGAAAGAGTAGCTGAAAATGCTGAAAGAGAAACGATTGATATCAAAAAAGCTGAATATATGCTTGATAAAATCGGAGAAGAATTTGAAGGGGTTATATCTTCGGTTACTAATTTTGGAATATTTGTTGAACTTGAAAATACTGTTGAAGGTTTAATAAGATATGAAAGTATGAAAGATGATTATTATGATTATGATGAAAACAATTATGTAGCAACCGGTGAAAGATTCGGAAGGAAATACACAATTGGAGATAGTGTTCTGGTGCGCGTGACGGATGCAAAACCTCAACTTATGGAAGTGGATTTTCAGTTAATTAAAAAAATATAAAAAAATGTAAAAAAAGCCTTTATTTTAAGGCTTTTTTATGTTATAATAAAATGAAAAAATATTTAAATATTATTTTGGGTTTTCGAGGTGTGGAAAATGTGGTTAGCTAATAATTGGAATGACTATAAAATTATAGATACTTGCAATGGAGAAAAGCTTGAAAGATGGGGAGATTATGTTTTTATAAGACCCGACCCTCAGGTTATCTGGAGTTATAAAAATAACGAAAAGGCTTGGACATCTGCAGATGGCAGATACATAAGAAGTAATAAAGGCGGGGGGCAATGGGATATAAAAACACGTAATTTGCCTGAAAGCTGGAAAATTTCATACAGAGATTTGAAATTCATAGTAAAGCCAACAGGGTTTAAACATACCGGACTTTTTCCCGAACAGGCAGCAAATTGGGATTTTATTATGGAAAAAATTGAAAATGCCAACAGGGAGATAAAAGTTTTAAATTTGTTTGGTTATACCGGTGGAGCTACTATTGCCGCCTTGTCAAAAGGTGCATCTGTATGCCATGTGGATGCTTCAAAAGGAATTATGAACTGGTGTAAAGATAATGTTTATGCCAATGGATTTGAAAATCGTAATATAAGATATATTGTTGATGATGCAGTAAAGTTTGTGGAAAGAGAAATAAGACGCGGTAATCGTTATGATGCAGTAATAATGGATCCGCCGTCTTACGGGAGAGGACCTAACGGAGAAATCTGGAAACTTGAAGATAAAATATATGGTCTTGTGGAACTTCTTACAAATGTATTAACAGATAACCCTTTGTTTTTTATTGTAAATTCCTATACAACCGGTTTTGCCCCTACGGTGCTATATAATATTTTATCTATGACGGTTAATAAAAAATACACAGGAAAAGTTGAAGCTAAGGAACTTGGAATACCAGTGGAGAACAGTCCATATATTCTTCCATGCGGTTCTACTGGACGATGGGAGTCATTATAAAACGGAGGTTTTAAGTTGGAAAATATCATTAAAACGGAAAAATTGACTTACTGTTATAATGAAAATGAATTTGGTACAGTATTTGATAATCTTGATATAAATATAAAAAAGGGTGAATTCGTCTGCCTGCTTGGCCATAATGGTTCGGGAAAATCTACCCTTGCCAAACATTTTAATGCTATTTTATTACCCAGTGGTGGCACATGCTTTGTAAATGGTATTGATACAAAGGATGATAATAAGCTTTTTGAAATAAGAAAAAATGTTGGTATGGTATTTCAAAATCCTGATAATCAGTTAGTAGCTACCATTGTTGAGGATGATGTTGCTTTTGCTCTTGAAAATTTAGGTATAGAATCTTCTGTCATAAGAAGAAGAGTTGATGATGCACTTAAATCTGTAGGACTTTATGAACAAAGAAAATCAGCCCCTCATAAATTATCCGGCGGACAAAAGCAAAGGGTTGCGATAGCTGGGGTAATTGCTTTAAGACCGGAATGTATTGTGCTTGACGAGCCCACTGCAATGCTTGACCCTGTTGGGCGAAAAGAGGTTATGGATACTCTATATAAGCTAAATCGTGAAGAAGGGCTTACAATTATACTTATAACACATTATATGGAAGAAGCTATTTGTGCTGACCGTGTTTTAGTTCTTGATAAGGGCAGTGTACTTTTAGATGATTCGCCTCAAAAAATATTTGAGAATGTAACATTGATAAAATCTATCGGGCTTGATGTTCCCCAAACAACTGAATTATTATATGAGCTTTACCGAGAAGGAATAAAGGTGTCCTTTGAAAAGCTTACTGTTGATGAATGTGTTGAAGAAATTAAGAAATACTGGAGGAAGAAAAGTGAATCTTGAGATTAAAAATTTATCTCATATATATATGCCCGGAACCGCTTTCTCCAAGGTTGCGGTAAAAAATATTAATCTTACTGTACATTCGGGAGAATTTATTGGTTTAATTGGTCACAGCGGTTCGGGAAAGTCTACTTTGATTCAGCATTTGAATGGGCTGTTAAAAGGAACTGAAGGCGAAATATTATTGGATGGAAAAAATATTTTTGATGATAAAAAAACGCTTAAAGAATTAAGATTTAAGGTAGGTCTTGTATTTCAGTATCCCGAAGCTCAGCTTTTTGAGGAGACTGTCTATGCGGATATTGCTTTTGGGCCTAAAAATATGGGACTTTCAAGCGAAGAGATAGATGAAAGAGTCCGTGAAGCAATTGAACTTAGCGGAGTGAAAGAAGAACTTTTGGATAAATCTCCCTTTGACTTGTCCGGAGGACAAAAAAGAAGGGTTGCCATTGCCGGTGTACTTGCAATGCGTCCCGAAGTACTTATTCTTGATGAGCCAACGGCCGGGCTCGATCCTAAAGGCAGAAGAAGTATTCTTTCCAGTATAAAAAAACTTCATGAAAAAACAGGGATAACAGTAATATTGGTTTCACACAGTATGGAGGATATCGCTAATAATGTGGAAAGAATAGTTGTGATGAACAAAGGTGAACTTATCATGGATGGAACTGTAAATGAAATTTTTTCAAAACACCATCTCTTAACCGAAATTGGTCTCGGTATTCCGTCTGTTACAAAGGTTTTTATTAAATTAGCTGAGGAGGGCTATGATGTCCCTAAAAATATATATACAGTAGACAGTGCTGTTGATGTTATAAAAAATCACCTTTATAAGGAGGGTGAGAAATGATTGCGGATATTACTTTAGGGCAATTTTATCCTGTTGATTCTTTTGTTCACAGATTGGATGCTCAAATTAAAATAATACTTACCCTTTTATTTATGGTTGCCGTATTTTTTATAAAAGGCTTTATCGGATTTGCTGTTGTTTTTCTTTTTATAATTATGATTATAAAGGTTTCCAAAGTGCCATTTCTGTTTTTAATTAAAGGGATTAAGCCGATTTTATTTTTTATAATATTTACTGTAGTTTTAAATATGTTTATGACCGATGGTGAAAAGGCTTTTACATTTATTGTATGGGATGTTACCTATGAGGGAATATTTACATCTCTTTTTATGGCTTTAAGAATAATTTTTTTAGTGATAGGAAGTTCGCTTCTTACTTATACGACATCTCCGATTATGCTCACTGATGGAATAGAAAAGCTTTTAAAACCATTTGTCAAGATAGGGGTTCCTGCGTATGAACTTGCTATGATGATGGGTATTGCGCTTCGTTTCATACCAACTCTTATAGAGGAAACGGATAAAATAATTAAAGCACAAAAGGCAAGAGGTTCTGATTTTGAAACAGGGGGGCTTATAAAAAGAGGAAGAGCTGTAATTCCCATTCTTGTACCATTATTTGTCAGTGCATTCAGAAGAGCGGATGAACTTGCAATAGCAATGGAGTCCAGATGCTATAACGGTGGTGTTAACAGAACTCGTTTGAGACAGTCTAAGCCGGGAATGCGGGATGTTTATGCTACGGTTGTATTTTTATTGTTTATGGCTATTGCGATAATTGTAGGTTATACAAAATACGAGTTTAAAGGTTTTTAAGGTGAATTGAATGAGAAATTTGAAGTTTACCATGTCTTATGACGGGACAGATTATCATGGCTTTCAAATTCAGAAAAATGAGGTAACAATAGAGGGTGTACTCAAAGATGCTGTATATAAACTTACAGGAGAAACAGTTGATATAATTGGCTGTGGTAGAACTGATGCAGGAGTACATGCCATTAAATATACCTTTAATTTCAAGACTGAGTCTGCAATTCCTTGTGATAAGTTTCCCATTGCACTTAATACAGTTACGCCTGATGATATAACAATATTAAGTTGTGAAGAAGCAGAGGAGAGTTTTCATTCACGATTTTGTGCTAAGAACAAAACGTACAGATATATAATTTTAAACAGTAAATTTAAAAATCCGTTTGCGAACAGGTTTGCATATCATTATAAACATAAGCTTAATATTGATAAAATGATAATTGCTAAAAAATATATTGAAGGTACTCACGATTTTAAATGCTTTATGGCACAGGGGAGTGTTGTAAGAGATACTGTTCGTACTGTGTTCAATATTGATATAAAACAAGACGAAGAAAAAATTATCATTGATGTATGTGGTAACGGCTTTTTATATAATATGGTAAGAATTATTGTGGGGACACTCATTAGTGCCGGAAATGGTAAAATTCAGCCTGAAGAAGTTAAAAATATAATTGATGGTAAAAACAGAGAAAGTGCAGGAATGACTGTTCCGGCCAATGGATTGTACTTGAAAGAGGTTGTTTATGAAAACTGATAAAAGAAAGTTGAGACAGCAAAAAAAAATAAAAAAACGCGTGGGAATATTCATTATTATTCTTATTGTTTTAATGGGATATTTTATTGTAAATAATCAGTTTATTAAAGGACTTTATTATAAAGTGAATGAGCCTGTACATACTGATAATCCCATAGTAAATTTACATAGCAGTAATTCATCTAAAATACTTAATTTTAAAAATATGGTTATTGTTTCATCGGGAAATAATGTGACGGCATATAACATTAACGGTGAAGCAGTGGAACCTAAATTGTTTTCAGAAATATCAGCCGGTGTATCTAATTTTACAGATTTGAATTTTAAAGCGTGTGATGACTATGTAATTGCCTATGATAAAAATGGCGTTAATCTTCTTATGTTTGGAAAGGGCAAAGAGATATTGTCCGTTGATGTTAAATCAAAAATAGTCTTTGCAAAACCATTTAATTCCGGTGATTTTATTGTTATTGCAGAACATTCGGTTGCTAAAAATCAGGTTATTTTGTATGGAAATGACGGTAAAGAAAAATATATCTGGTATTCAGGAGTGAATAATATTATTGATGCCACTTATTCTTCTGCAGAACACAAATTAGCAGTTATATCTTCAGATTTATCCACCGGAAATTTTAATTCTAAGATTTTGTTCTTTGATATTCATAAAAACAGTCCGTACAGCGAAATGACCTTTGAAAATGTTCTTTTTACTAATGTTAATTACTATAATAAAGAACACTTGGTTGTATTAGGTGATTGCGGAACATATTATTTCAATAATGAAGGTGAACTTATAAATTCGTATAGTTTTGATAATAAAATGCTTTCGTGTTATAAACAAATGCCAAACGGTGTAATGGTATTGTCGTTTGGCAGTAAAAGCGGAAATGGTACAGTTGTTGAAATTGTTGGCAATAAGGGACAGGCGCTGGGGCATTACGAAACTGAAAACGATATAATCAGCGTTGATTTTGATAACAGTAATATTTTATTATGTGAATTAAGACGAGTTGTTCTTATAACAAAGGGTGGACATACTGTCAGGGAAATCAATTTTAATAAAGATATGCAAAAAGCATTTTTCTTAAAAAATCGATTTATTCTGATTGGAAACTCTGAAATAAGATTTGTAAAATAAAAAGGAGTGATTACATGAATTTTTCTATTGTAGGGATACTGATTATATTAGTAATTGTGCTCTTTTTTCTAAGAGGATGGAAAAATGGTCTTGTAAAGTCAGTGTTTGATTTATTTTCATTTTTGATTGTGGGATTGTTGACTTGGTTGTTATACCCCGTGGTTTCCGGTTTTTTGGTCAAAACTGATTTATATACTATAATTAATGACTGGATGGTTTCAAGCCTTAATAACAGTGATTTTTTACAACTTACCATTCCTGAGTTTATTGGTAGTCTTCCTGCATTTGTGAGAGAATCTATTATATTAAATTCTGAGTCTGCCCTGCAATCATCAATATCATCAATTGCTGATAAGTTGACTGTACTGGCGATTAACGCAGTTAGTGTTATCGGATTGTTTCTTGGGTTATCGATTTTATCGTTTTTTATTAAAAGGATGGGCAGCTTTATAAATAACATTGTGATTGTTGGTACTATAAATAAGATTTTGGGCGGATTTTTTGGTTTTGTGCAGGGATTGTTTATATGTTATATTGTAATAATGCTTATATCCTATTTTCCAACAACCAAATTGTATGATTTCGTTGCAGAAGATATGAGTAAGTCTTATGTATGCAGTGTAATGTATAATGAAAATATGTCTATACTTGGATTTAAACCTACATATCCTATTACAAGAGGTGAATAAGATGTATAAATATTATCAAACAGTTGAATCAAAAATTGAATGCATTGATCAGTTTCAGCCGGGATGCTGGATTAATATTGTTGCTCCGACAAAAGAGGAACTTGATTATATCAGTGCTACTTACGGTATTGATTACGGTTTCTTGAATGCAGCACTCGATACAGAAGAAACTTCACGAGTTGAAATGGAAGATAACCAAACATTGATTGTTATAGACGTTCCAATCACTGAATCTTATGATGGGAAGACTATATATGAAACAATTCCATTGGCTATTATTACCACTAATGATTGTATAATTACAGTGTGTACAAGAGAGACTTCCTCCATAAATAGCTTTATTACAGGAAATGTCAGAAATGTTCAGACTAAACTCAAAACGAGATTTATAATGCAGATTTTGTATAAGGTTTCTACAAGATTTTTGTTTTACCTTAAACAAATTGACAGAATGTCAAACAATATTGAAAAAGAGCTGCATAAATCCTTGAAAAACAAGGAACTTATACAACTGCTTGATCTTGAAAAGAGCTTAGTATTCTTTTCAACCTCTCTTAAGGCAAATGAATCAACTATAAAAAGACTTCAAAGAGGCTCGGTGGTAAAGCTATATGAAGAAGATGAGGAGCTTTTGGAAGATGTTCTCATAGAAACAAAACAGGCAATAGAGATGTCAAACATATACAGCAGTATTTTGAGCGGAACTATGGATGCTTTTGCATCTGTTATATCCAATAATCTTAATATTGTGATGAAAGCTATGACTTCAATTACTATTCTAATGGCCGTTCCTACTATGATTGCGTCTTTCTATGGTATGAATGTTTCCGGAATACCGGCTGCTAATTTTTGGATTCCTGTTGGTATTTCGCTACTTGTTACTTTAGTGACTGCAATACTTCTTAATAAAAAAGGAATGCTTTAATAGAAAGGAATTTATATGAAAACAAAAAACGAGCTTTCTGAAATGAAACTAAGTGAGTTAAAGAAATATGCTAAAGAACTTGGAATTACAAATATTTCTAAATATAAAAAAGATGAACTGATAGAAGAAATTGTGAAAAACGATTTTGAAAAGCCTCAGATAAAAAATGAAACCTCCGGAACAGTTGAAGGTATACTTGAGGTATTGGAAGACGGTTATGGTTTTTTAAGAAGTCAGAATTATCTATCAGGAACAGATGATATATTCGTTTCTCCTACATTTATACGAAAATTTAACTTAAAAACAGGAGACTGGATTCTTGGTAAAAGCAGAATGCAAAGAGAAGGGGAGAAATTTGCTGCTCTGATTTATATAGACAAGATAAACGGAGATGTTCCCTTGGTAGCTATTAAAAGACCGGATTTTCATACCCTTACGCCTATTTTCCCTGATGAAAGGCTTAAGCTTGAGAATGAAAACCAGTGTCATGCTATGCGTGTTATTGATTTGATTGCACCTATCGGAAAAGGGCAAAGGGGAATAATTGTTGCCCCTCCTAAAGCAGGGAAAACAACTTTGCTTAAAGAGATTGCAAACAGTATTACGAAAAATAATCCGGAAGCTACACTTATTGTATTGCTTATTGATGAACGACCTGAAGAGGTTACTGATATAAAGCGCAGTATTAATGCAGAAGTTATTTATTCTACCTTTGATGAGCTTCCGCAAAATCATACAAGTGTTGCAGAAATGGTTTTGGAAAGAGCTATGAGACTTGTTGAACATAATAAAGATGTAATAATACTTCTTGATAGTTTAACAAGATTAGCCAGAGCGTATAACCTTACAATAACACCTTCTGCCAGAACCTTATCAGGAGGACTTGATCCTGCGGCTCTTCACAAGCCTAAGAAGTTTTTTGGTGCTGCAAGAAATATAGAGAATGGTGGCTCGTTGACTATCCTTGCCACAGCGTTAATTGAGACTGGAAGCAGGATGGATGATGTTATTTTTGAAGAATTTAAGGGCACTGGTAATATGGAAGTACATCTCAATAGAAGACTGTCCGAAAAAAGAATCTTCCCGGCAATCGATATTAATAAATCAGGAACAAGAAGAGATGATTTATTGCTATCCGGTTATGAAAGTAAAGCCATGTTGGTTTTAAGAAGGGCATTATCTTCTCAAAATTATCAGGAAGTAACCGAACAGTTTATTAATTTGGTTATACAAACTAAGAATAATACAGAATTGATGGATAAAATACTTAATAAGGAGTAAAGAGTGTGGCGTTTGACGGTGTAGTGTTAAAGGCTTTGGCGCATGAATTCAATACAAAGCTGAAAGATTTAAGAATTGATAAAATATATCAGCCTGAAAAGGATGAGATTGTTCTTGGACTGCGGGGCTATAAAGAAAATTACAAACTATTTATCAGTGCAGATTCTAATTATCCTCGTATAAACATTACTGATAATAATTACACTAACCCAGAAAAACCGCCTCTTTTTTGTATGCTTCTTCGTAAGCATTTATCCTCGGGAAAAATTATTTCATTTACTCAGATTGGTTCGGACCGAATTTTAGATATTGCAATAAGTGCATATAATGAATTCGGTGAATCTGTTGAAAAACATTTAATTGTAGAAATAATGGGCCGACACAGTAACATTATTCTCATTGATGATAAAAATATAGTTATTGATTCTGTAAAGCGAGTTGACTTTACAGTCTCATCCAAAAGACAACTTTTACCCGGACTTATATATGAAATGGCACCTTCTCAGGAAAAGCTGGATATTAATAATCCTCAAGCTGATTATTTACGGGATATATTATATGATTCTGAAGATGTTGACGCTGATGGTTTTATGATGAAAGTTTTTTCAGGTGTATCACCTATTCTTTCGAGAGAGATAGCCTATAAGGCACTTAATGAATCAAAATGTATACTTACTAAAAATGATTTAATTAAAAAAGCATCGTTATATAACGAGATAGAAAAACAGCTGAATAAATTTAACAACAATGAATTTAACGCTAATATTTTATATTCTGATTCTGATATACCAAAATATTTTTCGGTGATAAAGTTAACACAGTATGAGTGTTTATATAAGAGCGTTGAGTTTGATAGCCCAAGTAAAATGATTGATGCTTTTTATAATGAATTGCATTTTTCACGAAAGATAAAACTTCGCAGTCAGACTCTTACTAAGCATATTATTAATCTTATTGAGAAACTAAGAAAAAAAATAAATATACACAACGATACGCTTTTAAATAAGGATAAGTATGAACAGTACAAACTTAAAGGGGAGCTTCTTTCTGCAAATATTTATTTATTAAAAGGCGGAGAGAAATCTGTAAGAGTCTTAAATTACTATGACGGTAGTGAAATAGATATAGAGCTTGATAATAAAATTTCTCCTGCTAAAAATATTGACCGATATTACAAATTATATAAAAAAGGGCAGAAAGCAATGGAATATGCATCAGAGCAAATCGCAGAAGCAAAAAAAGAGCTTATGTATTTAGAAGGAGAACTTGCTTTTCTGGAAAATTCAAAATCACAAAAGGATATCGATAGTATCAGGGACGAGCTTGTTAACGATGGATATATAAAAGAAAATGTAAAGAACAATACTAAAAGAAAAAACAACCAGAAACAGGATATATTTACTTATGTTACTGCTGATGGTTTTGAAATATGTGTAGGAAAAAACAGCAGACAGAATGAACTTATTACATTTAAATTATCCAAAGGAAACGACTTATGGTTTCATGTAAAAAACTATCCCGGAGCTCATGTTTTATTAAAAAGCAATAACAGGGAGTTTACTGATGCTGCAATACTTTGTGCCGCCGAATTTGCCGCACAATATTCAAAAGATTCAACCGACAAGGTAACTGTTGATTATACAAAAATCAAGTTTGTAAAGAAAATTCCGGGGGGGAAGCCCGGAATGGTTACTTATACAAATTACAGTACGCTTATTGTTAACAAAAATACAGAAAGGGCTATATTCTGATGAAAAACTTATCTTTACTTGCTGATTTTTATGAATTTACAATGTCACAGGGGTATTTTAACAATAATATGAAGGATACAGAGGTTGTATTCGATATGTTTTTCAGAAAGGTCCCTGATGGCGGAGGTTATGCAATTGTTGCAGGACTTGAACAGTTTATTGATTATGTTAAGGGATTACATTTTGATGAAGATGATATAGAGTATTTACGCAGAAAAAAACTTTTCGGAGAGGAATTTTTGAAATACCTGTCTGATTTTAAGTTTACTTGTGATATTTGGGCAGTTAAAGAAGGAACGCCTGTGTTTCCCAATGAACCTTTAGTTGTTGTTAAAGGCCCTGTTATACAGGCACAGCTTATCGAAACAATGCTTCTTTTATCAGTTAATCACCAGTCATTGATAGCTACAAAGGCTTCAAGAATTACTCGTGCAGCAAAGGGTAGGGCTGTTATGGAATTCGGTGCAAGAAGGGCTCAGGGAAAGGATGGCGCAGTTTATGGTGCTCGTGCTGCATATATTGCAGGGTGTGTGGGAACCTCGTGTACGGTAACTGATAAAATGTTTGATATTCCTGCTTTGGGAACAATGGCGCACAGTTGGGTTCAAATGTTTGATAACGAATATGACGCTTTCAAAGCTTATGCAGAAGTATTTCCGTCAGAATGTACGTTACTTATTGATACCTATAACGTGCTGAAATCCGGTTTACCCAACGCAATCAAAGTATTCAATGATGTTGTTGTAAAAAAGGGATACAGACCTAAAGGGGTAAGAATAGACAGTGGCGATATAACCTATTTAAGTAAAAAGGTTCGAAAAGAACTTGATAAAAACGGCTTTGAAGATGTTAAAATAATTGTTTCAAACTCACTGGATGAAAATATAATAAAAGATACTCTTGATCAAGGTGCACAGATTGACATATTCGGTGTTGGCGAGAGATTGATAACCTCAAAATCCGAACCGGTATTTGGCGGAGTGTACAAATTGGTATCAGTATTTAAAGATAATGTTGAAATTCCAAAAATTAAGGTTAGCGAAAATGTTGGTAAGATAACCAATCCGGCATTTAAAAATTTATACAGGCTTTTTGATAACAGTACGGGAAAAGCAATAGCCGATGTTATAACTTTATATGATGAAGTAATCAATGAAAAAGAGCCATACATTTTGTTTGACCCTGAATATACCTGGAAGAAAAAAACAATAACCGATTATACAGCAAAGCCTTTGCTTGTGAAAATTATGGATAAAGGAAGGCTTGTATACGAACTGCCTGATTTATCAGAAATAAAGAAATATTGTCAAACTGAGCTTGATAATATTTGGGAAGAAGTTAAGCGATTTGAGAACCCTCATAAATATTATGTTGATTTATCTCAAAAATTATGGGATGTTAAACATAAACTACTTGAGGAAAATTCAAAATAAAAGGAGAGAATACTATGGAATTAAAAAAACAAATTTTAAGCATTCTGGAAAAAGATGCCACACTCAATGCAGATGAAATTGCGGTTATGGTTAATTCTGATGCTGAAAAAGTGGCAATGCTTATAGAGGAAATGGAGCAAGAAAAGATAATTTTCGGCTCAAAAACGCTTATTGACTGGGATAAGGTTGAGTCAGGCAAAGTTACTGCGTATATTGAATTGAATGTTACCCCTGAACAGGGACTTGGATTTGAAAAAGTTGCAGAAGATATTATAAGAGAATTTCCGCAGGTCTCTTCGGTTTCGCTTATGTCAGGAGGATTTGATATACTTGTTGAGATTGAAGGATACAGCATGAAAGATGTTGCTTTATTTGTTGCGGAAAAAATAGCACCTATGCCAACAATTGTATCAACAAAAACTCATTTTGTTTTGAGAAGATATAAGCAGGGGGGCGTTGTTCTGAACCAAAAGGATATAGATGAAAGAAGGGTGATTTCACTTTGAGTAATGGTAAAAGACCAATAGATTTTCTTTCTTCTGTTGTAAAAAATATCCCTCCCTCCGGTATAAGAAAGTTTTTTGACATAGTTAACGAAATGGAAGATGCTATTTCTTTGGGGGTTGGAGAGCCTGATTTTGTAACACCTTGGCATATACGGAATGCAGGTATAGAATCCCTTAAGGATGGTCATACATATTATACTTCAAATTGGGGGCTAAAGGAATTAAGAGATGAGATTTCCCAATGGTATTTCAGGAAGTATAAAATTAAATATGACCCATCTAATCAGGTTTTTGTTACTGTAGGAGGAAGTGAAGCGGTAGATGTAACTATCCGTGCCTTAATAGAACCCGGAGATGAAGTTCTTATTCCGGAACCTTGCTTTGTATGCTATAAACCTTGTGTTAATTTAATTGGAGGCGTTGCAGTTCCGATTGTTACGACTGCAGAAACAAATTTCAAATTAACTAAAGAAGCATTACTTGAAAAAATAACCGATAAAACCAAACTTCTTATTTTATCATATCCCAATAATCCTACCGGTGCGATTATGACTAAAGAAGATCTTACGGAAATAGTTGATGTTCTTAAAGATAGAGATATAATAGTCCTTTCGGATGAAATATATTCCGAACTTACTTATAGTAAGGAGCATTACTCAATAGCACAGTTTCCGGAAATGAAAGATAAAACTATTGTTATTAATGGTTTTTCCAAATCCTTTGCAATGACAGGTTGGAGGCTCGGGTATGCATTGGGACATGAAGATATAATATCTGCCATGATAAAAATACATCAGTATGCAATTATGTCTGCCCCCACAACATCTCAGTATGCTGCAATTGAAGCCTTAAAAAACGGAGATGAAGATATTAAACATATGAAAGAGGAATATAATATCAAAAGGCGAGTTCTCGTGGACGGATTGAATAAACTTGGCCTTGAATGTTTTGAGCCTTTGGGTGCTTTTTATGTATTCCCCTCAATAAAATCTACTAATATGACATCAAGTGAATTTTGCGAAGAACTGTTGAAAAGTGAAAAACTTGCGGTTATCCCCGGAAGTGCTTTTGGTGAATCGGGTGAGGGATATGTCAGAATTTCTTACGCATATTCTCTTAATAAGATAAAAAAAGCACTTAAAAAAATAGAAAATTTCTTAATAAAAATAAGAGAAAAACAGGAGGGATGATTATGGCTTTAAACATTGTTCTTGTTGAACCTGAAATTCCTCAAAATACGGGAAATATAGCAAGAACCTGCGCCGCAATCGGTGCTACCTTGCATCTTGTTAAACCGTTAGGCTTTTCAATAGATGAAAAACAAGTAAGACGTGCAGGTCTTGATTATTGGCATTTACTTGATTTGAAAGTTTATGAAAATCTCGCGGAATTTATGGATTTAAATAAAGATAAAAAAATGTATTTTGCCACAACAAAGGCTGATAAAACCTATTGTGATGTATCTTACGAAGAAGATTGCTACATACTGTTTGGCAAGGAAACCAAAGGATTACCGGAAGAACTTCTTTATGAAAGAATGAGTACTGCTGTGAGAATTCCTATGATATCAGATGCAAGAAGTTTGAATTTGTCTAATTCAGTTGCAATAGTGGCGTACGAGGCTATGCGTCAGAATAATTTTTCCCATTTAACAAATACAGGGAAACTGACAAAATTCTAAAAAATGTTAAAATATTAACATAAAATGTTGAAATTTTTGGAATAATATAGTAAAATTAAAAAAGTATGTATAAAATAATTTATGAGGTGATAATATGTTAAACAAAAAATCAGTTGAAGATTTACAGGTTAACGGTAAAAAAGTTTTGGTTCGTGTGGATTTCAATGTTCCGCTTGACGAAAACAAAAATGTTACCGATGATAACAGAATTGTGGGTGCATTACCTACAATCAAGTATCTTGTTGAAAACAATGCGAAAGTAATTCTATGCAGTCATTTAGGAAGACCTAAGGGAGAATTTAATGAAAAATACAGTCTTAAGCCTGTTGTGAAAAGATTGTCTGAATTACTTGGTAAAGAAGTAAAAATGGCTGAAGATGTAATTGGTGAATCTGCAAAATCTCTTGCTAAAGATCTTAAGGAAGGCGAAGTTTTAGTTCTTGAAAATGTTCGTTTCCATAAAGAAGAAACCGATAATGACAGAGAATTTTCAAAAGAACTTGCATCAATGGCAGATTTGTATGTTAACGATGCATTCGGTACTGCTCACAGAGCTCATGCTTCAACAGCCGGTGTTGCAGAATTTTTACCATCTGCTTGCGGTTACTTAATAAAAAAAGAGATTGATATAATGGGTAAGGCATTATCTAACCCAGCCAGACCTTTTGTTACAATTCTTGGCGGTGCTAAAGTTTCTGATAAAATAGGTGTTATAACCAATCTTATCGAAAAAGTTGATGCTCTTGTTATAGGCGGCGGAATGGCTTACACTTTCTCAAAGGCTATGGGTGGAAAAATAGGAAATTCTATATGTGAGGATGACAAAGTTGAACTTGCAAAAGAATTGATTAAAAAAGCTGAAGAAAAAGGCGTAAAATTATTATTACCTATTGATAATGTGTGTGCTGATGATTTCAATAATGATGCAAATATTCTCATTGCTGAAGCAGGTCAGATTCCTGACGGTTATCAGGGACTTGATATCGGCGAAAAAACTGTTGAGTTATTCGGAAATACATTAAAAGATGCTAAAACAATTATCTGGAATGGACCTATGGGCGTTTTTGAGTTTTCAAATTTTGCTAACGGTACAAAAGCAGTGGCTAAAATCGTAGCAGAAGCAGATGCTGTTACTATTATTGGTGGCGGTGACTCTGCAGCAGCTGTTGAACAATTAGGTTATGCTGATAAAATGACTCATATTTCCACAGGTGGCGGTGCTTCTTTAGAATTCTTAGAAGGTAAAGTATTACCGGGAATTGATGTTTTAAATGACAAATAATAATAGATAGGTGAATTAAAATGAGAAAAAAATTAATTGCAGGAAACTGGAAGATGAATAAAACAGTTTCCGAATCAGTTACACTTGTTAAAGAACTTTGTGAAAAAATAACAAATCCTGCTTGTGATGTTGCTATATGTGTTCCTTACACAAGTTTATCAACAGCAGTTGAAATGACAAAAGATTCTGTAATAGAAGTTGGTGCTCAAAACCTGCACTTTTGCGACAGCGGTGCTTATACCGGAGAAATTTCTGCAGATATGCTTACTGAAATCGGCGTTTCGTATGTTATTATAGGTCATTCCGAAAGAAGACAGTATTTTGCAGAAACAGATGAAACTGTTAATAAGAAAATCAAAAAAGCATTAGAAAAAAATCTTATTCCGATTGTTTGTGTTGGTGAATCTTTGGATGAAAGAGAAAAAGATCTTACTTTTGATATTATCAAAAATCAGGTTGTAAAAGCGTTAGCTGATATTTCCGAAGAAGATTTAAAGAAAATAGTTTTTGCTTACGAACCAATTTGGGCAATTGGAACAGGCAAAACAGCTACATCCGAGCAGGCGAATGAAGTATGTAAATATATTCGTGATTGTATATGCGAATTATATACAAAAGATACTGCTGAACAGATAATAATACTATATGGCGGAAGTATGAATGCAAAAAATGCAGATGAGCTTTTAGCTCAATCTGATGTTGATGGCGGACTTATTGGCGGAGCTTCATTAAAAGCTGAAGATTTTTCTGCTATTATATCATTTTGCTGATTTGAAAGGATTTTGTATATGAAAAAACCAGTTGCTTTATTAATCCTTGATGGCTACGGATATAACGAAGCTGAAAAAGGGAACGCTATTGCTGCTGCAGGTGAAGGAAATATATCAGGGTACTTAAAAAAATATCCTAATACACTTTTATCTGCAAGTGGAATGGATGTTGGTCTTCCTGACGGACAGATGGGGAACTCTGAAGTAGGGCATACTAATATTGGTGCCGGCAGAATTGTATACCAGGAACTTACAAGAATTACAAAGTCAATCAATGACGGAGATTTCTTTGAGAAAAAAGAATTTTTGGGTGCTGTTGAAAATTGCAAAAAATATAATACCCCTCTTCATCTTATCGGTTTATTGTCAGATGGTGGTGTTCATTCACACAATCAGCATTTATATGCATTGTTGAAACTTGCAAAAGAAAACGGGCTTGAAAGAGTATATGTTCACGCTTTATTAGATGGCAGAGATGTTCCTCCTTCCAGTGGAATAGAGTATATAAAAGAACTTGAGGATGAAATCAAAAATATTGGCGTAGGCAAGATTGCTACTGTTATGGGCAGATTCTATGCTATGGATAGAGATAACAGATGGGAAAGGGTTTCAAAAGCTTATGAAGCCATGGTACTCCTAAAAGGAGATCATGCTCCTGATGCTGTTACGGCTATTGAAAATTCCTATAAAAATGAAGTGGTAGACGAATTTGTTGTTCCATGCGTAATTGATGGTGCAGAATCTATTGATGAAAATTCTTCGGTAATTTTCTTTAACTTCAGACCTGACAGAGCAAGAGAAATCACCAGAGTTTTTGTTGATGCTGATTTTAATGGATTTGAAAGAGAAAAAGGAATATTTCCGCTTTATTATGTATGCTTTACCCAGTATGATGCAACTATGCCTAATGTTCGTGTTGCATTTAAACCTGAAGAATTAGTTAATACATTTGGTGAAATAATAAGTAAAAAGGGACTCAAACAGTTAAGAATAGCAGAAACAGAAAAATATGCACATGTAACATTTTTCTTTAACGGCGGAAAAGAAGCTGTTTACGATGGGGAGGACAGATGTCTGATTGCTTCTCCTAAAGTAGCAACTTATGACCTTCAACCGGAAATGTCTGCTTATGAAGTTAAAGATAATGTTATTGAAAGAATCAAAAAAGATTTATATGATGTTATAATTCTTAACTTTGCAAACTGTGATATGGTTGGCCATACCGGTGATTTTGAAGCTGCCGTTAAAGCAGTTCAGGCAGTTGATGACTGTGTAGGTCAAGTTGTTGAAGAAGTTCTTAATAAGGATGGAGTGGTATTAATAACTGCCGACCATGGTAATGCAGACTTAATGTGGAATGATGAACAGGGTGTTGTTACCGCTCATTCAACCAATCCGGTTCCCCTTATTGTTATTGGTGCAGGTGACATTAAGCTTAAGGAAGGAAGAATTTCTGACCTTTGTCCAACTATGCTTGACATTATGGGAATAGAAAAACCTTCCGAAATGTCAGGAAATTCTTTAATTGTAAAATAATTTTTATAATATAATCTTGTAAAATTCATTTATTTGTAATATAATTAAATAGTGATATTATTCCGATAAATTTATCGGGTTAATATACCAAACCGTACTAGCCGGGGAGATAGCGGTGCCCTGTACCTGCAATCCGCTACAGCAGGGGTGAATATCATTATGAGGGTATTGATAGTGTGGCTGGTGTTTGTAAGTAGTGATGAAGATTTGGTCTTATGCAATACTGTGTTGTGAACCTCGTCAGGTCGGGAACGAAGCAGCGATAAGCAATTTCGTGTATGTGCCGTAAGGTTGCCGAATCCGAGCCGGCTGCAAAAGTTCCGCATATTATTAATATTCGAGTTTTGATTGTACGGTTTTTATTTTTAAGAAAAAGCGGTGGAGGATATTATGGCATATCAAGCGTTATACAGAAAGTGGAGACCTTCTGTTTTCGAAGATGTAGTTGGTCAGAATCATATTGTTGAAACTTTAAAAAATCAAATAAATTCAAATAAAATAGCACATGCCTATTTATTTTGCGGTTCTCGTGGTACCGGAAAAACTTCCACTGCAAAAATATTTTCACGTGCGATAAATTGTGAGCATCCGATAAACGGAAATCCGTGCAACGAGTGTGATACTTGTAAAGGTATTATCAATAACAGTATTTTTGATGTAATTGAAATAGACGGTGCTTCCAATAATAAAGTTGATGATGTAAGAGCAATACGCGATGAAGTTGTGTATCCTCCTGCTAATGCTAAATATAAGGTTTATATAATAGATGAAGTACATATGCTTTCAAACGAAGCCTTCAATGCATTACTAAAAACTTTGGAAGAACCCCCTAAATATATTGTTTTCATTCTTGCAACAACTGAATTTCATAAAATTCCGGCAACTATTATTTCAAGATGTCAGAAATTTGATTTTAAAAGAATTACATATAATGATACTGCGGACAGGCTAAGGAAGGTTGCTCAGGCTGATAATATAAATGTTACTGAGTCGGCTGTTAAGTTATTGGCAAAAGCAGCTGATGGTTCTTTAAGAGACGGGTTAAGTAAATTAGACCAATGTCTTGCATTAGGGCTTACGAAAATTGACTATAAGGATGTAGCGAATATTATAGGTGCTTCAGATCCTGAATTTCTTGCTGATTTTGTTGATTTGATTATTGATGAAAAGCTTGGCGAAGCATTGAAAATGCTTGATTCGGGTGTTAATGTCGGAATGGATGCATTAAGATTGTTTTCTGATGTAATAGATTATTTCAGAGATCTTATGATGATAAAAAGCTCCGGTGATTATTCGCTTATTATTAATAACGAAGCAGAGGTTTTAAAACGATATACATCACAGTGTGATAAGCTGACTCTTACTCGGTTATTAAAAATCATAGAAACCTTGTTTGAGGGACAGAATATTGCTAAATACTCTGTATCACCGAAACTTTCTTTTGAAACAGCATTGCTTAAGATTGCTTCTAAAAAAACTGATAACGATATTGATGCTTTAATGGAACGAATTGAAGTATTGGAACAGGAAATTAAAAAAATGTCTGTATCAGGGATAACATACACCGCTACTCAAATTCCACCTTCTTCCGTTACACACATAGAAGAAGCTCAAAATGATGACATATCAGAAGTTGATGTAGAAATAGAAGAGAATAACAATGCCGTCCTCACCGAAGAAAAAAAATCAGAAGAAGCTGTAGAAAATATATCGGTTATGGAAGAACCTTTTACCACTGAAACAAGTGAAGAAGAGTATGATTTTTCTGCTGAATACGAAGAGGATGATGGTGTCGATGGATATACTATTCCGGATGGTGATTACTTCACTTCACATTCCTCTGAAGAGGTGGAAAATAACACTGTTGGACACCAGACAATGCTTAGTGAATCCGGTAATGTGGATAAAAGCGAAATACTATCATATATAAGTCTTAATTTTAAAGATTTCAGCGTTAATATTATGAATAAAGATATTGCGTTTGAAGGGGTTATGGCAACTGCTGTTCCCGGTGTAGAGGATGGAAAGCTTATATTTACTTTTGATAATAAAGTTAAATATAATATTGCAAAGTCCAATGAGTATAATGAATTGATAAAAGCGGCTATTATGGATACTTATGAATTTGATGCTGCTGTAATTTTAAGAGGACCTGAAGATACAATGGAAACAATAGCTGACGAAGAATCAAAAGATCCTCTTGAAGATTTATTTAAAATAGCTGAACAAAACCAAATAATATTTAAATTTGAAGATTAGGAGTGAAAGAAATGGCTAAAGGAAGATTCCCAATGGGTGGAATGCCCGGAGGAAATATGAATAATATGATTAAGCAGGCACAAAAGATGCAGGAAAATTTGCTGAAGGCTCAAAAGGAACTTGAAGAGGCAACTTATGATGTTACTGCAGGAGGCGGTGCTGTAAGTCTGACAATAACGGGGGATAATCAGATTACTAATATTACTATAAATCCTGATGTTGTTGACCCGGATGATGTTGAGATGCTTGAAGATCTTATGATGAGTGCTTTTAATGAAGCTATAAAAAAGGTAGAAAAAGAAAAGGGAGATAAAATGAGCAAACTGACTGGTGGTATGGGAAATCTGGGCGGATTGTTCTAAACTGACTTTTTGGGGGATAGTATGAATTATTTTGTTGCACCACTTGCAAAGCTCATTGATGAATTTAATAAATTACCAGGCATTGGAAAAAAATCTGCACAAAGATTAGCCTTTTATGTTTTATCAAAGGATGATGCGTATGTGAAGAATTTTTCTGATGCTTTGCTTGAGGTTAAACAAAAGGTTAAATTTTGTGATAAATGTTTTAATATAACTGATAAAAACATTTGTGATATATGTGAAAACCCAAAAAGAAATCCTAAAATTATTTGTGTAGTTGAGGATCCCAAAGATGTTATTGCTATGGAAAATTTAGGTGAATTTAAAGGGGTATATCATGTTCTGCATGGTGTAATCAGTCCACTTAATGAAATAGGTCCTGACGATATTAAAATTAAAGAACTTGTTAATAAAGTTGCAAAGAATGATATAGAGGAAGTTATACTTGCAACAAATATTAATGTCGAGGGAGAAACAACTGCTATGTATATTGCTAAACTTTTATCAGGTTTTTGTGATAATATTACAAGACTGGCCAATGGTTTGCCGGTTGGCTCAGATATTGAATATGCAGATGAGGGAACCTTGCTTAATGCTTTTGAGGGAAGGAGAAAGATTAATGCAAACTAAAATAAAATTAGGAAAAAGCAAATCTATATCTTTTTTAAAGCTTCCCTTCGATTTTTTTGAAAATCATTACCAAAAAATGGCTCCAAACACCGTTAAAATCTATTTGTATCTTCTTTATTTATGTACACTGGGAGAGGTTGAGATAAATGAAAATGAGATTGCTAAAAGACTTACTCTTACAAAAAAAGATATAGCAGAATGCTATTCTGAACTGAAAGAAAACGGTTTATTGGAAGTTAATGGTGTAACCGGGGAAAATGAACTGATTAATCTGGAAGAATTCTATAAAAATGTTACTAAAACATCAAATGAAGAAACAAAAAAAGAAATTCAGGACAAAGCAAAATCTATTAAGTTTGATTCCCAGTTTAAGAAAAAAATAAGTTTTATTGAAGATGTATATGGAAAAGAACTTTCGCAAAGTGATATTCTGGAAATATATGAACTTTTAAGTAATTATAAGGTTCCGTACGATGTACTAATTTGTGCAATAGAGTATTCAATATCAAAAAATATCAAGAGCTTTAATTATATTTCAAAAATTGCAATTAACTGGAAAGAACTTGGATTGACAAATTATGAAAGCTGTGAAAGATATATATCCGGCGAAGGTATAGAGTCGGAACGAATTTACGAAAATATAAAAAAACTTTTTAATATTAAAAGAGACCTTTATGATATAGAAAAAAAATATATTGATGAATGGTGTCATAAACAAGGGAAAAGTCTTGATGATATAAAAAAAGCATTTGAAATAACAATACTAAGTATTGGGAAAATGTCTTTTCCTTACATAAACTCCGTTTTAGAGAATACAGAAAAACATCATTTATTAAAAACTTCTACAAAAAACAATAAACTTGGCAACTTCAGTGAAAGAGAATATGATAAGAATGATGTGTTGGCTGCTTTGAGAAAAAAACAAAATGGATAAGAGGTTAACAGCTAAAATAAATATATGAGGTGCTTTTGATGGCCTACAATGAAAATGTATATAAAATCGCCAATGAATTATTGGAAAAGCGCAGAGAAAAAAATTTACATAAGTTAGAAATAAGAAAAGAAGAAATTAAAAATAAAATTCCGGAATATTTTAGATTAAAGAGAAATTCTTTTGAACTTTTTTCAAGTTATATTAATTTTGATGAAAAGTTAGTCGTGGAAAATAAAGAAGAACTAAGAAAGAAGCTGGACGAAAATGCTGAGAAAAGAAAGGCTCTTTTGATTGAAAACGGTTATTCTCTGGATTATCTTGATGGAATTTACGATTGTCAGAAATGTAAGGATTCCGGGTATGTTGATGGTGTTCGTTGTGAATGTTTAAACACATTGATCCAACAGGTTGCTATTGATACATCAAACATCAGTTATATACTTGATGAGAAGAATTTCGAAAACTTTGATTTAAAACTTTTTTCAAATGTTGATGCAGGAAATGGAATTTCTCCAAGACAAAATATGAAAAATATTTTGAAGCATATAAAAAAGTTTATGGATGACTTTGATTTAAAAACTACTAAATCAATACTTTTTACAGGAAGTACCGGAGTAGGTAAAACATTTCTTTCCGGATGCATTGCTGGAACTATGTTAAAAGACGGAAAAAATGTTTTATATCAGACAGCGGGAAAACTTACAGAAATTCTCGAAGAACATAAGTTTAACAGAGAAAATACAATGTATGATACTTCCGGACTTATATACGACCTTTATAATATTGACTTACTTATAATAGATGATTTGGGAACTGAATTTAAAACAGCCTATACTTTAACGGCTCTTTTTGATTTAATTAACTCAAGAATAATCAATAATAAAAAAATGATTATTTCTACTAATTTATCTCCGTTGGAACTTAAAGATGTATACAGTGAACGACTTTTTTCCAGATTTTTAGGAGAATTTTTGATATTAGAATTTATAGGCGACGATTTAAGAACCCAGAAAATATTTGGTAATTAAAAATATTTGTTGAATTATCTTTTTTTGTATGATATAATTATTATAAATTCTTTTATGACAAGGAGGAATATTATGAAAAACACAAGAAAAATTCTTTCGCTTTTATTATGCTTCTGCATATTTATGTCAATGCAAGTTTTTGCATTAGAGTTTCCTGATGTGACAGAAGAGAATAAAAATGGAGAAGCAATTGATGTACTGTCATCATTAGGTATCATAAAAGGTTATGATGATGGTCAGTTTAAACCAGACAAAGAAGTTACAAGAGCTGAATTAACTTCGCTTCTTATGAGACTTTTAAATTTAAGTATAACAGGTACAACTGTTGCTGATTCCGGTTATACAGATGTTTCTAACAGTCACTGGGCTGTATATGATATTAAAACAGCAAGCAGCATGGGTATAATAAAAGGTTTCGGAGACGGAAATTTTGGTCCTGAAGCTTCGGTTACCTTTGAACAAGCTGTTAAAATGGTTGTTTGTATGTTAGGCTATGAAAGTGTTGCTCTTGATAAAGGCGGCTGGCCTGATGGTTATGTTGCACAGGGCCGTGATTTAGGTCTTTTGAAAAATGCTGAAATGGTACAGACTAACGCAGCGCCAAGAAAAATCATTGCTCAGATTTTATATAATGCCCTTGAAGTTGACTTAATGGCTGAAAAAAAGACTGACAGTGACGAAAAATCTTACTATATTAAGAATGGTCAAAATCTTTTGAATGAATATATGAAGATTGAAAAGATTGACGGTATGGTTACTGCAACATCAACTACAAGACTTGATAATCAGGAAAGTCAGTTACCTGAAGACCAGATTGAAATAACAAGTAAAAATATTGTTAATCAGTACAAAGTAGGGGCTTTTGAAAGCGCTAAATCCATGATTGGATTATCCGTTATTGCATACGTTAAATATGATGAGTATAATGTTAACAAAATCATTCAGCATATGATGCCAAAATCAAAGGTTGACGAAATTACATTTGATGCTGAAGAAATTGATTCGTTTACTGCTCAAAGATTAAGAATTATCAATGAAAAGAATGGTAAAACTGTTGACTATAAAATAAGCGATTCTGCTGTTTATATGTATAACGGAAAAGCAATTGACAAGACTTATTTATTTGCTAACAATTTGGCTGCACCTGTTCTTGGGTCTGTAAGACTTGTTAACTCAGGCTCCGGATATGATTATGTTGAAATTGAAAGCTATAAAAACTATCTTGTAAAGTCAGTTGATACTTCTGAATTTTTGATTTATGTTGATAATACAGTTGGTAATGTAACTGATTCTACAATATATGCTCCTGTTGAAAGAGTACTTGATTACTCTATCACTATAAAGAAGGGAACAACTGATATTAACTTATCTTCTATAAGAAAAGGTAATATAATTTCTGTAAAACAGACCATACCTGCAGCTCAGGTTGGTATTCAGAATATGGAAATTTTAGTATCAGATACTAAAAAAACCGGTAAAATCACTGAAGAAGATGTTGAGTATGTAAAAATTGACGGTGATAAGTATACTATTTCACCATTTATAGAAAATACAGACTTAGCATCAAAGATTGTTTATAATACCAGTGGTACATTCTATTTAGATGCATTCAATAATATTTATTATGCTGAATTTTCAACCGGAGGAGCATATAAATATGCGTATGTTATTAATGCCGGTATAAAAACAACAGGTGATGGTGATGAAGCAAATATCAGATTATTTGATTATTCAACCTCATCCGTAAAGTTGTATGATTTCCATTCTCGTGTTACTATTAACGGTGCTTCTGCAACAAACAATGCAGAAGATATCATAGAAGCATTAGAAAAAGGCGCTGCGATGTTTGATGATTCAGATGGTACAAATACAACATATGCACAGCCAATCAAGTATATTGTTAACAATCAGGGTAAAATTTCTGAAATTGTTACTGTAAAATCAACAACAGATGACTCTATGAAAGATATTACCTTTGATGAAACCAGTGAATATAATTCTACTAACAAATACTTTAAAATGAATTCAGACAATACCAAGGTGGATTCTAAATCTGTAGTTATTGAAGTTCCAAAGGATAGATTTAACACAGAAGGTTATGCAAAGCGCTCTTATTCATATTTTAAAAATAATTATCCGTACGAAATACATGCTATAGGTATTAATGAGTCCGGTGCTGCAAATATTATTATTGCTTATGAACCTAATGTTGATAAGGATGTTGAGTATAACACTCCAACATATATTGTAAAAGATATGAAGCTTGTATCCGTTGACGAAGAAATGAAAACAAGACTTACACTTATTAATTTCCAGACTGGTGCAGAAACAACTGAATACTGTGCGAACGAAGACTATATTGCTGATGTGGAAATTGGTGATGTAATCAGATTTGGTAAAGAAACAGATGGCGATATTAATGAAAATGTTTATATTTATCTTGATATGAGTGCAGCTAAATCAGGAAATCATCCATCTGTAGGTTCTAATGCTAATATGTCTAATCTTGCCAAGTATCCATTAAGAAAAGTTGGTATGATTAATAAATATGAAGATGACAAACAATATACTTCATTTAATCTTAATTCCTTTGCCGGTATTTATGCATTTTTATATGCAACACCATATAATGTATCTGAAAATAGTTTTGAGCTAACTGATTTAATTCCAGGAGAAGATGGATTTACCGATGGCGATGATGATGGTATTATGGATAAACCATCAACCACTGCAAATTTAACTGCAACAGCATCAACTATGTTCTATACATTAAGTTCAAACGGTGAAATTACTATTACAAAGGGTGTATCCGAGGAAAGTAATCCAATGGGAACAATTCTTTCATACAAGGATTATCCGGGTACAAATGACTATGTTTATGCATTAATAATTGATGATTCACTAAAAGCTGTTTATGTTATTAAACAAAATTAATAAGTACAAAAGAACGGTAGTTTTCTACCGTTCTTTTTAACATTTTGGGGTTATTTCAATATAATGATAGTAGAAATAACGAAAAAAGGTGTGTTTTTATGCGGAATTGTTGGGGTAAAGGTTTGGGGATAATTCTTATAATATTTGGAATAGGTCTCATTGTAAGCTTTATTCTTCCGTTAGAATTTCTCGTAATTATACTTACCTTAATTGTTATTTACATAGGATTTTTGGTATTCAGAAATTGTTAAATAACTAAAAAGGGGGTATATTATGAAAATAGTTGTATATAAACCTGGAAAAATTATGAATAAACTTTTAAAGGTATTCTTTAAAATTAATTCATAATTTTATATTAAAAATCATCATTATACAAAATTGTATAATGATGATTTTTG
>JAZOVB010000049.1:0-38663 GCA_045658425.1 Clostridia bacterium
TTAAATAAAAATACAGAGGAAATTCTGTTTCTTGACGATAATTTAAATGCAGTAACTACTGCCAAAAAAGCCGGAATGAAAACCTGCGGTGTTTTTGATTTATCTTCTTCTGAATATGAAGAACAGATAAAAAAAGAAACAGATTATTACATAAAAGATTTTTCCGAACTTATTAAATAATAAAAGGAGAGATTAAAATGAATTTTGAAAAATTATGGAACTATTTATTTGAACTTGGTGCATCGCTGGGGTTAAAGCTGATAGCTTCGCTTGTTGTACTTCTGGTGGGGATAAGGCTTGTAAAATTTATTAAGAATTTCATAAGAAAATCACCTAAGCTTAATAAGCTGGATGATGGAGTAAGGTCGTTTCTTGCTTCCTTCTCAGTAATTGCTCTGTATATTGTTTTATTCATTACAGTTGCAATGATGCTTGGAATTCCCACTACATCATTTATAACAGCTCTTGCATCCTGCGGTGTTGCAATCGGACTTGCAATGCAGGGGTCGCTTAGTAACTTTGCCGGCGGACTTATGATTCTTCTGTTTAAGCCATTTAAAGTTGATGATTTTATTGATGCAGGAGGAACTTCGGGAACCGTTACCGATATAACTGTTGTGTATACCATTATAACTACCCCCGATAATAAGGTGATAACTATTCCCAACGGTACTCTTACCAATTCCGTAATAATAAATTATTCCAGAAAAGATACAAGAAGAGTTGATTTAACCTTTGATGCTTCCTATTCTTCAGATATTGATAAGGTAAAGGAAATAATTGAAAATGCGGTTAATTCCCACGAACTTATTTTAAAAGACCCCGAACCCTTCGTGAAGCTGTCTGCCCATAATGCAAGTGCTCTTACATATACAGTGAGAGTATGGTGTAAGGCAGAGGATTACTGGACAGTTAATTTTGACCTTATTGAAACGGTTAAAAAAGATTTTGATAAAAATGATATTGAAATACCATTTCCGCAAATGGATGTTCATGTTAAAAATTAAAGAGGTGTTTTGTTATGGAAATTACTGTATGGATTGCGGCAATAGTCGTATTTTTGGTGGTTGAAGCCCTTACCCCGACTTTAGTATCAATCTGGTTTGCCGTAGGGTCGCTTACAGCCCTTGCTGCTGCGGTGTTTGGAGGAAATATCTATCTTCAGCTTGTTGTTTTCCTTGTTGTATCAGCTCTTTGCGTGCTTTTTATAAGGAAGTACTATAAAAAAACCTTAACGGATAAAAATCTTCCCGATGCGTCCGAAAGATTTATCGGTGCAGAAGTTATTGTAATTGAAGAAATTGATAATTTAAGAGAAACAGGTTTAGCAAAAATCTCAGGAGTGGAATGGCGTCTGAAAAGTGAAAACGGTGATGTTATTTCCAAAGGGGAGAAAGTTACCGTGACTGCACTTGAAGGTGTTAAACTGATAGTAAAAAAATTAAACTTTTAAGGAGGAATAAAAAATGACTGTAATAATCGTATTACTTGCAATAATAGTAGCTTTAATAGTAGCTAATATAAAAATAGTACCTCAGGCTCATGCCTATGTAATTGAAAGATTTGGCGGCTATTATACAACCTGGAGTGTTGGACTTCATATTAAAATGCCTTTTATTGACCGTATTTCCAAAAAGGTTAATTTAAAGGAAAGAGTAGTGGATTTTCCGCCTCAGCCTGTTATTACCAAGGATAATGTAACAATGCAGATTGATACTGTTGTTTATTTCCAGATAACAGACCCTAAGCTTTATACCTACGGTGTTGAACAGCCTATGATGGCTATTGAAAATCTGACTGCAACAACCTTAAGAAACATTATCGGGGACCTTGAGCTTGATGAAACTTTAACTTCAAGAGATACCGTAAATACAAAAATGCGTTCAATCCTGGATGATGCTACCGACCCTTGGGGAATAAAAATCAACAGAGTTGAGCTTAAGAATATTATCCCGCCGAGAGAAATACAAAACGCTATGGAAAAACAGATGAAGGCGGAGCGTGAAAGAAGAGAAGCCATCCTTATTGCAGAGGGTGAAAAAATGACCAAAATCCTTCTTGCAGAGGGAGAAAAGGAATCTGCTATTTTAAAGGCAGAGGCTGTTAAGCAGACTGCAATCAAGGAAGCAGAAGGTCAGGCGGAAGCTATTTTGGCTGTACAGACTGCAATTTCTGAGGGTATAAAAAAGATAAATGAATCAAATCCGTCAGATGCTTATGTTGCAATCAAAGCCTTGGAAAGCTTTGAAAAAATTGCAGACGGTAAAGCAACCAAGATTATTATTCCGTCAAAAATTCAGGAACTTGCAGGTCTTAGTGCAAGTGTTAAAGAATTTTTCAGTGACGAAACCCCGAAATAAAAATGAAACTTTCGGGTGATTTTACATATAAAAGATTAATAGACTTTACTCTGCCTTTACTATAGCTGAAATTTTAGCAGTTCTTAAGGGATTTATGTTTTTAGCTTTCAAAAGAAAATAATATAAATATTAAAAAACACTTTAAAAGATGGAAAAAGTGTGATAATATTATTTAGTACAGTATTACTTACGGAGATGACTTAAGATGAATGTGAAAAAATTTGCAAAAATAATATCTGTTGTTCTTGTTTTTTGTATAGTGCTTCTTATGGGAGTGTATACTGCAAGAGAGCTTGTGTATCACTCAGGTGGCTCTAAGGATGCAGGTACTGTAAAGGTATCGGGCGGAAGAATTAATTTTCTTGTTATGGCTACCGATAAGGGCGGAATGCTAACCGATACTATTATGTTTGTTTCTTTTAACAAGAAAACCGATAAAATAAATATTATGTCCATCCCCCGTGATACAAGAGTTAAGCTTAAAAACGGATTTGGTAAAATAAATTCCGCTTACGGAATGGGAGAAAAGGATAAAAGGCAGGAATATTCTATAGAAAAGGTAACCGAGCTTCTTGGTATGAAGGTTAACTATTACGCGGTAATCAATCCCAAGGCATTCAGAAATGTTATAGATATTCTTGGCGGAGTAGAAATCAATGTACCTCAGAGAATGTACTATGTAGATCCTACTCAGGACCTGGTTATTGACCTTCAACCCGGAAAACAGGTATTAAACGGCGCTAAATCAGAACAGTTCTGTCGTTTCCGTTCAGGTTATGCATCTGCGGATTTAGGAAGAATTGATGCCCAGCAGATGTTTGTAAAGGAGCTTTTTAAACAAAAGCTTAATGCAAAGTATTTAGGTAAAATTGATGAGATATATAACGAGGTAGTAGACAATATAAATACCAATATAGAGCTTGGCGATGTATTTTCTTTTGTTCCCATATTAAAAGCTTTAAATGGTGACAGTATGACTACCTACCGACTTCCCGGCGGACCGGCAACCATTCAGGGCGCTTCCTATTATATCTGTGACCGTGAGGAAACTGATAAATTAGTGAATGAAGTGTTTTTAGCCGACAAAAAGCCGTCCGAACCCGCCTCAAACCCTTGAAAATAAGCTTTTTCTTCGTTGTCCCTTTCGATATACCTTGTATTATCGAAAGCTTTCGCCTTGAAAAATCTATATTTTAAAGGGTTATAGGTTCCGCAGGAATTTTTAAATTAGGAAATTTTTGATAGAATAAGGCAAAAGACTTGCAAATATTTTTTGATATTTGCAAGTCTTTTAACGATAGGTTATCTAAAATTTACAATGTAAAAACGAGTTTGGACAGCTTTTTGTCGGCTAACCGACAAAAGCCGTCCGAACCCGCCTCAAACCCTTGAAAATAAGCTTTTTCTTCGTTGTCCCTTTCGATATACCTTCTGACCCTGTTGTTACTCTTGTTGGCGATATTTCAACCAAAGCAAATGATATAAACACAAGACTTTCGAAGAAATTTGAAGAAGTAATGTTTAAATATATCGTTGGTACCGATACAGGCGATGCTGCTTGGGAAAAATGGCTTAAGGAAGCTAAGAAGCTTGGTGAAGACGAACTTTGTAAGATTTACAATGACAGACATAAGGAACTTGGCTTATAATCATAATAAATAAAATAAAATCCACCTGCGGGTGGATTTTTATTTTATATTAGTATATTGTTATTTTGATAAATAACCACTTGCGTGTAATGATTTTTCTTTTTAATATTATTTATACTTTTACTCCAGTATATTCGAGGTTATCATATCAATGCCTAAATTCGCGAAATTTTCACCGATTTTAATGTCATCAACCGTCCAGCAATTTACAATATGATTGTTTTTGTGAACCTCATCAATTATTTCCTTTGTAAGAATCTCATAATAAATATCAAGGTCAAGAGAATATCTGTTAAGTGCATCTAAAATGTTCTCATTATATACACTTGTCAAAAACTGCATTTTCTGATTTGGAAGCATTTCTCTTAATTTAATTAAGTTTATAAGGTCAAATGCAATAAACACTGTGTTATCAAGATATTCTGCCTTTTTTGTCTCTTCTATAAGACCTTTAAGCTCATCTGCTTCATAAACACCCTTTAATTCAACTATTGCAATTTTAGAACCTTTTTTGCATATTTCCAAATATTCGCAGTATTCAGGTACGCAAGTTCCGTCCCTTAAGTTCTTTAATTCCTTAAGCTCAGAAAGAGTAAGCTCTTCAATGTTTTTTTCAATTCCGTAGGTTCTTTTCAGACTGAAATCGTGATTGATTGCATATTTTTTATCCTTGGTAACGTGTACATCACATTCAATGCCGAAATAACTTTTTTCGGCTGCCATATTAAAGGCGGATAAAGAATTCTCAGGCATAATTCCGCTTACCCCTCTATGTGCAATCATTTTAGTGCCGTTATGTTTAATTTTAACAGTATCCATAAATTTAAATAATACCTCTTAATTTTTATTTTGTGTGGCAACAATATTTGCACCGAACACATTAACTATTATAACATCTTCAATGGAAATTGGCAAGGTAACAGTTTGTTTATTTATAATTTCCATACATTCAAAGATTTTTTCCTTATAATACCTCCAGAACCAAGGTTAATCTTATTTCTTCGGGAGGGATTTTAAATCAGGAAAACCGTATGTGCTTATACGGAGAGGATGGGGCATATCGATTTGAGGTTTGACAGGTTGACAATATACAGGAAATTGTATATAATTCAAATTGTAGATTATATCAATTATACAGCTAAAAAGGAGCATACTATGAAAATTTCATTTATAGGCGGAGGTAATATTGCTTCTGCAATAATAGGCGGAATAACTAAGGAATATATTTCCAAAGCGGATATAACAGTGTATGATATAAATAAAGAGATTTATTTGAAATACAAAAACGATGGCTTTAACAGTGTGGAAAAATTAAATGAGGCTTTACATTCTGATATAATTTTTCTTACAGTAAAACCACAGTTTTATCCTGATGTTTTAAGTAAAATGGGTGAAATAAAGGATAAAATAATTGTAACAGTTGCTCCGGGAATAACCGTAAGCACAGTTAAAGGTTATCTGGATAAAAGCTGTAAAGTAATAAGAACTATGCCCAATACACCATTAATGGTAGGAGAGGGAATGACAGTTGTTGCACCAAACCGTGAGGTTGATGAGGATAAATTTAATTTCGTAAAATCCCTTTTTGAAAAATCCGGAAAAGTTGCGGTTATAAAAGAAGAGCTTATTGATGCCACAATAGCTGTTGCAAGTTCTTCTCCTGCTTATATCTATATGTTGATTGAAACTTTAGCAGACGGGGGAGTGTATAACGGACTTTCCCGCGAGGATGCAATCACCTTAGCTGCTCAGGCAGTTTTAGGCTCTGCTAAAATGGTTTTAGATACGGGAATTCACCCTGCAAAGCTAAAGGATATGGTCTGCTCACCTAACGGAACAACTATCCGTGCGGTAAAGGAGCTTGAAGATAATAATTTCAGAGGTGCAATTTTAAGCGCTATGAACAAATGCTTTGAACGGGCAAAGGAAATGCAGAAAGGGAAATAAAATATGTTTTACGGTTTTTTAGCAGGACTTTTTGTTATCTTAAGTAGTATTTTAGGCTCGGTTATCGGTCTTGTTATAAAAAATATATCTCATAAAACAAACGATACTCTGTTAGGATTTGCTGCCGGGGTAATGCTCTCAGCCGCATTTTTAGGACTTCTTCCCGAAGCATTTTACGGAGACGGTTTTAGTATAATTCATCTTTTTTCCATCCTTGGGGTTATTGTGGGGTCGTTTTTCATAAGTGCTGTTGATAAGTTTGTGCCCCATATCCATATTCATTCGGACGGGGAAATAAAAGAAGACAATCCTGACCATTCCGGAAAGAATAAGATTTTATTACTTATTATCGCAATTGCAATTCATAATATTCCCGAGGGTCTTGCAACAGGTCTTTCCTTTGCTAACGGAATAACCAAAGAGGGGCTGGTAATTGCGCTTTCAATGGTTATTCAGAAATTACCCGAGGGTCTTATTGTAGCAGTTCCCTTAATAAAAAGCGGGACAAGCCGTAAGCAAACCTTTTTAATTTCTTTGGTTGTAGCTCTTATGATGCTTCCGGGAACGATTGCAGGGATACTTCTGGGAACTCTTCCTCCGCTTTTATTAACATTCTTTAACGCTTTTACATTCGGCGCTATTATATATGTGGTAAGCGATGAAATTATCCCCGAATCTCACGAACATGGCTTTCAGAAAAATGCAACCTTTGCTCTTATATTTGGTATCTTAATGGTTGTTATGATAAGTTTTATATGAAAAAGCAGTTCATACGAACTGCTTTTTATATTAAGTCTTCAATTCCCAATGAATATTTAACAAGTAATTTTGCATATACAAGCTCTTCGGTATCTCCGTACAGTATAATCGGCTTCTGACCATTTGCAGTATGATTTTTTATATACGGAACACTTGCATATACATTACAGCCATCACCTGTCAGTGAGGGAGAATAATAAAAGGGAATATTAAGCTCTGCACATTTATCAAAAAAGTAAAGAACAGAACTGTTGTCATACTCTGCATCCTTATGATTTTTTACAACGCAGGATGTGCCTGAATGATATACACCGTGTAAAACTGCCTTTACTTTTTCAAGATTATATAAATCATAGTTAAGCCCCACATAAGGGTTTATCTTTAAAATGCAGTTTTCAAGAGCTTTATCCTTAAGCTTTAAAATGAGCATATTATTTTTATTATCTTTTTCTCTCCACCATAGGTCTTTTAAGTTCAGTTTATCCAAGCTGGTAATATTAAGAGGGTCTCGGCTGTAGAAATTCTCGTCATAGATAGTACATTGAATTAAATGAGAGCCATTATGAAGATAGATTCTTCTGTCATTGGGGTTTTTATAGGTAGCATATACTCCGGAGCAAATTCCTTTATATATACATTCAACCGCCGCTTTAAAATTAATATTTCCGTTTGCTTGTGAATTTTCAGAGCCGTCTTCGTTCATAATTGAAAAATTACTTGAAACAAAGATGACAGGAATTTCAAAACCCTTAAGCAATACTGAAAAAAGTGAGGTTGAATAGGCTAAAGTATCGGTGCCGTGAGCAATTATAATACCGTCATATTCTCTTAGCTTTTCGATATTATTTAAAAAATATAAAGTAAGCTTGTTCCAGCAGTCCACAGTCATATTTTCACTTAAAATATGAAAGCTTTCCCCCTCGGTAAAATCAATTTCATCCTTGCAGAATGAATTGGATTTTTTATAAAAATCTATAAGTGCTGAAGTGGCTTTGTTATCGGTATCCATAACCCCGTTTTTTATGAGAGTACATATAGTACCTCCCGTAAAAATAACAAAAATTCTTTTCTTACTCATAAAACTTCCTTACTGTTTTCCCATAAATATTCAAACTCATTATCATAAATTTCATACCCATCAGAGCCTTTTTCGTAAGCCTCATCACCTGAAAGGATAAGTACCCCTTTTTTATCATAAGCAAAGAATTTTACATGGGAAGAACCCTCATATTCTTTAGTTTCTTCATTGAATAATTTTACTGAATGATAAATATGTAAAAGAGGAATTTCGCACTCTCGTACTAAAAGCTCATGAGGATATTTTTCCGAAAGTGCTTTCCATTTTTCTCTTACATTGTTACTGTCATATTCGGAAAAAGTATTTGCCGCCTCAACTGTATTTATTAAAACTCTCCAGGTAACTCCATTATTAAGAGAGTTTGTAATAATATCAAAAGACTCTCCCGGCTCTAACCATTTAGGGCCGTTGTAAAAAGCCATATTAACCTCAATGGGTATTTTATTGCAG
This sequence comes from Clostridia bacterium, assembly GCA_045658425.1. Lineage (GTDB taxonomy): Bacteria > Bacillota > Clostridia > UMGS1840 > HGM11507 > SIG450. The sequence continues at coordinate 8,244 of JAZOVB010000049.1, forward strand.
GTCATTTTAAGATTATCTTTTAAAAAAACAAGTGAATTTATTTTTTCATTCATATTATCCGCCTCCACAATTTATAATATCACTTTTACTAAAATAAAACAAGGTAAAATACTATAAAATTTTTATATAGTACATTTTCCCACCTTTTTCCTTACATAAAAATTCCTTACTTGTAAACAATAGCAATATAAAATTTGATTTGAAGCGGCAATTCGCGAATTGCCCGGGAACATTTTGAATGTCCTCAACAATGTTATAAAAGGAGAATATTTATGAAGGCAACAGGAATTGTAAGAAGAATAGACGATTTGGGAAGGGTGGTTATTCCAAAGGAAATTCGCCGTACTATGAGGATAGCGGAAGGCGACCCACTTGAAATTTATACAAATAACGAGGGTGCAGTGCTTTTTAAAAAGTATTCCCAGGTAGGCGATATAAGTCAGTTTGCTGATGAATATGCACAGGCAATATATGATATTACAGGGTATACCGCCGTTGTAACCGATAAGGATAATATAATATCTGTTTCAGGAATTCCCAAAAAGGAAATTGTGGGAAAAAATCTTTCCCACGAACTAAGAGAAATAATTGATGACCGAATGAACTATGGATATGTGGAGGGAGAAGAATCGGTAAATCTTGTGGACTTTACCGATAAATATAAGGTAAGTATTGCCTGCCCCGTAGTCTGTATGAACGAGCCTGTCGGAATGGTGGGGATTGTTTTTTCCGACCTTGCCAAAAGACTTGGCGAAACCGAAGAAAAAATCGCTCAGACATCTGCTACAGTGTTAGGTAAAATAATTGAATAAGTTTTTTATTGGGGTATGGAAAATTTTCATACCCTCTGTTTTTTGTCTTGTTGACAACCTTTTTTTTAGATGTTATAATAATGTTGAATAATGTAGAAAAAGGGGAACAGTTATGGGAATAATTAATATGATAAAATCCTTGGCAAGAGAAGTTCTCAAAGAGGGAACTGCCGAGATAGTAAATAAGGCTCCCGTTCTTGCAAAGGACGGTGTTAAAGCGGTAAGAGGTTTAATTGAGAGCCGTCAGAAAAAGGATATTGATATTGACATTACCGAGCCTGAAGAAAAAGTGATATTTGAGAATGATTTTTCGGCAGAAGAACCTCAAAAAAGTACTCCTGAGGTTTTTGTTTCCGAATCAAGACTCAGTGATGATGTTTATGAGCTTACAAGAAAAGTAAATGCTCTTACAAAAGAGCTTCAGGAAGAAAAAAATAGAAATAATGATTTACATAATGAAATAAATGTTCTTAAAGGTAAGGTAAGCGAATATTTCGGACTTATTAACGGACTTTCTCAAAATATCTCAAATCTTGAAGTAGAAGCTAAAAAACACACCGCCCAGCTTGGTGCGATAAATGAGAAAATCCGTCTTATAAATAAGCGTATTCCGTCAAAAGCAATTACCTGGATAGCGTTCGGGTTTTCTGTTGTAGGAGTAATTGCTGCAGTATTGCTATATTTTATGAAATGAAAATTGCCTCTGATTTTGAATATTCAATGGCACAGATTTCTTAATTGACTTTAAGAAATCTTGGCGTTTATTGACAAACTCAGCGTCACTATGGTACAATGTAAGGAGAACAGTAAAGAATAACACCTTGAAGCGTAAAATTTTCTGAAAAAAAAGGATGGAAAAATGAAGAATCTTAAAATAGCAACACTAACATTTCACCGGGCTATAAATTATGGGGCACTTTTTCAGACTTATGCATTGCAAAAAAGTATACAAAAGTTTGGATACGATTCCGAGGTGCTTGATTACCGAAGTGAATTTCTGGAAGAATTACATAAGCCGTATAACCTGAAATTATATCGTACACCATTGCATTTTTTATACTCAGTTTATAAAAATCGTGTGAAGAGAGATAATCGTAAAACCTTCAGAAAATTTATGAATGAAAATATTGCATTAAGCTCGATTTCCTATAATAAAGACAGTATAAAAGACGCTGAAAAAGATTATGATGCAATTTTTACAGGTTCAGATCAGGTTTGGAACTGTAATTGCACAAAGTTTGATAAAACATATTTTCTTGATTTTACGGATAATAAAAGCAAAAAATATTCCTATGCGGCAAGTATGGGAATAAAACTTGAAAAAGAAGAACTGAAAAAAGAATATAAATACCTTCTTAAGGATTTTAAGGTCTTAAGTGTCAGGGAAAAACAGGCTGCAGAAGAACTTTCAGGAATCGGACTTAATTCAGAGGTAGTATTGGACCCCACTGTTCTTCTGACTTCAGAAGAGTGGATGAAGTTAGCCAGAAGACCTGAGGGCTTTGTCACGGACAAAAAGTTTTTACTTGTATATGTAATTGTAGAAACTCCTACCTTATTTAAAAAAGCCAAAAGTATTGCTAAGGAAAAAGGTCTGGAGGTTGTATATATTAATGAAATGATTTTAAATAAACCTGGTATCAGGAATTTACATAATGTAGCTCCTGAAGAATGGCTTTGGTTATTTCATAATGCTGAGTTCATTGTTACCAATTCCTTTCATGGAACTGCATTTTCAGTTAATTTTAAAAAGCAGTTTATAGTTGAACCTTTACCTGTAAAGACTAATGCTAATTCAAGAATTCTTGATTTCCTTGAATTATTTAAAATATCAGACCGCGTAGTAGATGGTATGGAAGCTTCTGTTAAGTCACAGGTTGATTATGAAAAAATTGACATTGAATTTCACCGTGGGAAATCTCTGGAAAGTTTGCGAAGAAGTTTGTATTTGATAGGAAATGAAGAACAATAAAAATACTGAAATATTCTTTTTTAAAAAAGGTATTGCGTGTTTAATACGCAATACCTTTTTTAAATATTTTTTTAATAGGCTCTTTTATAAGATTTTTTTCACTTTCATTCATTCCGAACAGGTAAATACTTATGCAATAAATCATACACAGCAAAGCGGCGTGAAATGTAAATGAAATGAAATTTGTCAGTGGCATGAAAATTGTCATTAAAATGCCGTAGGTGAGTGGAGGCAACATTGCGGGGATAAGTGACAAAATATTCTTCCAAAATTTTATCATGTCAAGTCCTATTTTTTTATGGTAATAAACATTCATAATTATACCATTTCCTATTATCAGAGAAAGTCCTGTACCTATTGCAGCTCCGATTGCACCGTAGTACGTACAAAAAGGTATGGATATTCCAATATTTATAATTGCAATAATAAAGCATAGAAGTGAACGGAATCTATGCATATTTTTGGCTCTCTGAATTTCAATTCCTATAGACTGAATGCCTTCTATGCTGACAGAAAAAACCAATATGCCACATATAATGTATGTGTCACTATAACCTGCACCTGCCCACTTTATTATAAAGAATTTGCCAAAAAATAGGTATAGCTGAAGAATAAGTGCAAGAATCATAAACTGAATTCTGCCAATTTTAATAAATAACTCCGTAAGAATTTCGTTTGCTTTTTCCTTAAGACCGGCAACGATATAATTAACTCTTGGTATAAATACATTTGAAATTGACCAGAAAACGGTAACATAGTGATTATTAAGCTGTGATGCAACACCGTATACAGCAACGGCAACAGAATTGTGCAGCATACCCAGTAAAAATTTATCAACATTCCAATTTATCTGATCGGTTATGATATTTAAGAAAATGAAAAGAGAAAATACCCAGACTTCTCCTAAAAGCTTAAATTCCGGCTTTTTAAAGTCGAATTTCATTTTTAGTTTGTTAATGCAAAACCATATATTAATCAGATCAGCAATAAGATTTACGCAAAGAGTGGTAAGTACCATTCCCAAAGAACCAAAGCCAAGAATAAGTATCGGCAGATTTATAAGTGGAGAAAAAACGCATTTCACCATGTTTACAGCCTTTAAAAATATATACTTTTCATTTGCAGTAATAAATGATGTAAATATACTTGCGGGGAAGGATATGGCTATATTTATAACAGCTATAAAAAGAAGAATTTTTGCTTTTGAAATTTCGGAGGTAGTAAGTCCGTTTTTAAAAATATTATGGGTATTACAGGTAAGTATGAAACCGATAATAAACGTTATACAAGCAATTATCACAAAAACATACATAAACATTCCGTTTAATTTTGCTATTCCGTTTTCGTCCTTGATTGCCTTTCTTTGCGAATAAAAACGCATATAAGAGCTTCCGAAACCAAAGCTTAATATACCGAGATTGGCTACAACTGAATTCACTAGGGTATATACTCCGTATTCACTCTGACCAAGTATTCCCAACATAATCGGTGTATATACAAGTGAAATCAGTGTCGAAAGGCCCGTAGACATATATGTAAGAATAACTCCTGCTTTTAGTTGATTAACTTTCATGTTTATGTCCTCGCATACCAATAAGAATTTTTTTAAATTTAAAATATAGAAAAATAAGAGGCTTTGAATTTGTAAGATATAGAATCCTGAATATTTTATAATCCATACGTTCAGGTTTGGATTTTTTAATTCGTTTTTTTAGTAACGAATGATTTAAATATCTTGCTGTCATCTGATTTAATAATTCATTTTTTTGCATGGCAACATCAAGTAAATGCGAATGCATAAGAAAAAGATACTGTTCATTCATTTTATCTTTATTACAGTCTTGTCCATACACTTCTTTTAAAAACAATTCCTCTGTTTTTCTTTGTTCCAAAAGCAAATCAAACTTATCAAGCTTGGAGCTTCTGTTCAAGGAAGTTTCATTATCCAGGCAAACATTGTAAAGGCATTCGGAAACAGCCATTACTGTCCTGATATTTTTCATATAATCAAGAACGAATAGGGTATCTTCCCCCAAAGATATATTTTCTCTAAAAAATGCTGTGATTTTATCGCGTCGGTAAAGCTTATTACAGGGGCCTAAATTTATTTTTCTCATCTCAAAGTAAATGTTAATATTATCTCTAAAACTAAATAGCTTGTCCGGAAGATGAGGCTCTCTTAATATTTTCCCGTTTTTGAATATTCTCATACCGCAAATTGCCATATCGACATTTTGAATTGCGGCGAACATTTTTTCACACATATCAGACTCAATAAAGTCATCGCTGTCAACAAACTGAATAAATTCTCCCTTAGCCTCTGCTATTCCTAAATTACGGGTCTTTGAAACTCCCTCATTTATTTTATCAAAAACTCTTATTCGTGAGTCTTTTTTTTCATAATCCTTTAAAATACTTAAGCTGTTATCCTGTGAGCCATCGTTAACAAGAAGGATTTCTATATCTTTGTATGTTTGATTTATAAGGCTTTCTATACATTTTTTAATCCATTTTTCTGAATTGTAAACCGGTACAATTATAGAAATCATTTTTTAACCTCTCTGAATGTTATTTAGTAAGAATTCAAATCTTTTACAGTAATTTTCTATAGAAAATTTCTCTGCTATTTTTTCAGCTTCCGCTCCCATTACCTGTATATCTCTTTTAATCATTGCTTCCATGGCGTTTTTTAGATTGTCAGAGAAAGCATTTTCATCATATTCGGCAATTATCGCACATTTATCATTAACAAGTTCCTTCATAGCACCTTGGTCACTTATTATCAGAGGAATGCCATTTGCAGCAAATTCAATAACCGTTAAATTAAATGCATCCTGACAAACAGAGGGGATAACTCCCACATCTGCTGCCTGATAAATATCATTTATTTCGGAATAGGGAATAAATCCTGTCATTATTATTCGGTTGTCATCAAGGGAAACTATTTTCCTGAACGTATCGTTGGGAACATTTGTGCTATATCCTGTTCCTCCGGCAATCAGCAGTTTTATCTTGTCACAGTTAATTCCGGAGAATGTCTTTGCAAGTTCATATACACCTTTATCGCTGGTTATTCTGCCAGAGTACATAAATACAAAATCATCTTTTTCAATTCCGTATTTATTTCGAATTTCATTTCTTTTTCCATTTTTCTTAAAGTTTTCAAGACTTATTCCGTTATATAAAGTATGAATTTTATCCGACTTGTTTATTTCTTTTACAATGGTCCCCAGCGTGTTACTGATAGTATAGATTTCATCATAGCAATCAAATATTTTTACAGATTTTTTTGAATTTTTGTTAAGATAATCATTATGCAAATGCAGAATAAGTTTTTTATTGAACTTTTTCCTTACTTTTAAACCGAATGCAGGGGCATTTTCAATTATAACCGCGTCATATTTATTAAAATCTTTTTCCTCTTTTATTATCTTTGTTATATATGCATTTCCGATATAAAAGGGAGTATATTTATTTATAATATGTCTTACTGCACGGTTTAATTTATCCCATAAACCCGTAATTTTCACATACTTAAAGTTTGTGTGCTTATATTTTTTACTTTCATGCTCTGCAGTTTCATCATAAATTGAATAAGCTGTGATTTCATAAAGCTTACGTTCTTCGTTATATTCTAAAAATGAGTCAATAAGATATTCAACCGCTCCACCCTTTACAGATGGCAACGGCAGTGCCTGATAATTTATGAAAAGTAATTTCATAGCATCTCCTTTTAGAAACGCTTTGTACCTGCTTTCTTTTTTCTTTTTACATTCAGAAGTCTCTCCAGAGAATAATAAATAAAGAAAGGGAAGAAATTAAATACAAATCTTCTTAATTTTATTTTTGTAGGTAATTCGCCATCATAAAGTTTTACTTCAAAAGGTGTTTTTTCAATATTTTTTATGTATAAATTTTTTAGAGGGTGAGTACAGCTTTTAAACCAAGGTCTGTTATAGAATTTTGTTATATAGTGAATTATAACAGGATTTTTTACTGCTTCATCCAGCTCTTTTTGGGAATAGTAATTTTCAATATCATAAAGTCTTTTTATCTGTTTTGCCTTAGTATCAAAAAATTGGGGCATTGTATTGAATTTTGGTGGAAGAATTTTTATATGGTCCTTTAATACTCCGTTTATAATTCCCTGATCATGATGAATTACAAAGCCATTATATTCCCTAATCATTTTAAGGATTTTTTCTTCAGTTTTAAACTCTTTCCATTTTTTTAAGTCTATAAGCAGTACTCCGCCGTTGATATAGCGACTTTTTGGGGTAAGTCCTATCTCGGTAAGTGCATAGAGTGCAGGATTATCCTGTACTCCTCCAAGAACATTGCCTTCTAAGTCATATTCCCACAGTTCTTTTAAAGACTGATTTATAATTGTGTCACAGTCAATATACAGTATTCTTTCTTTGTCACAAATTCCGGATAGAAAAAGTCTTGCGTATCCCACCTTGGCATAACCGGTTTTATCGTTTGCGGGAACGTTTTTCTTAAGCTCGGAAAAAGGGAAAAAATAAATTTCTGCATTATTAAATCCGTTTATTATACTGTAAAAATTATCTTTACTGTCTTTTTCAATATTATCATCAATGATGTAAATATTTATCCTTTCAAAATTCTTGTTTGCATTTAAAAGTGAATACATTGATGCTGCAGTATGCGGGGCATAATTATTATCAGTTGTATAGAGAATATTAAGCTCATTCATTTTTTGTAATTCTCCTTTTTTATTTTATGAATCCGTATTTTTTATCGGCTAAATAGTCTTTTATTTCTTGGAGTTTTTCTTTTGTAGCTCCACCACCGATGGTGTAATCATAAGAAAACCCCCTGATTTTTTTAAAAAGCTTTTCGTTTTTTTCTTTGTATTCTTCGGTAGTAGTTAAAATTCTTGCCGGGTTTCCTGCCACTACGATATTATCAGGCACATCCTTTGTTACAACGCTCCCGGCACCTATTATAACATTGTTTCCAATATTAATACCGGGAAGAACGGTTACATTGGCACCTATGAAGGTATTATCTCCAATTACAATTTTACCTATTTTGGTGTAATCAAGAAGCTTTGCCGTGCTGGCATCATGGGCAAGGAGCATAACATTCTTAGAAAATTGAACATTATTTCCAATTTCAATAAGATGGCAAAAGCTTGGGTCTATAAAACACCCCGACTGTCTGCTGAAGTTTTTTCCTACTGTAAGACCTCTTTTTATAAGCGTATTTAAGGGTAATTCCCCATTAAGACGTTTAATCAGGGGTTTTATATACTTAAGAATCATTTCTTACTGCCCTCCTTATGTTTTTCTCAAAGTTAAGATAAATTTCTTCTGCTTTTTTTATGTTATCATTAATGTCATAACCTGATTTTTTAATATTTTCCAAAGCAAATTGGCTGTCAAGCTTATTGGTACAATTGTTGATGATCAAGTCAGCCCACGCTTTAGCAGATTTGTTTAAGGAGAGACGATAAACATTATCGTTAATATCAAGATCTGGTGGAAGACTATCTGTAATAAAGCAGGGGAGACCAACACATTCTGCTTCGATTACTACCATTCCCAAGCCTTCATTGAAGGAAGGGAAAACAAAGCAATCCATAGCCTGTAAATAATCATTTGGATTGGGAACTATCCCGGTGAATATTATTTTGTCCAGAATGTTCAAAGCCTTTGCTTTTTCTTCTATCTGTGACCTTAAATTACCATCGCCTACCAGCATCAGAACACAATCTGGGTTTACTTTTTGCATTTCATAAAAGACATTTAAAAGGAACATATGATTTTTTTGTAAATTAAATCGCCCTACATGTCCCATCACGAATTTATTTTCAATATGATATTTTTTTCTTATTTCCGTTCTTGTTTCTTCGGAAAAAACAAACTTGGAAGTATCAATTGCATTGGTAACCAGTTGGAAACGGTCGGAATTAACAATTTTTTTACCAAAACGTTCATTGCCTGCATTTTTCGTACAAGCAAGAAAAAAATCTGCATTTTTTCTTGTCTTTAACGTAAATAACTTAAAAAGTGTTTTCCTTAGGCTGAAACTTTTGGGGTAGGTATTATGGCTGTGAGCAACTGTATATATACCAAATTTTTTTGCAACCTTTAAGTAAAGATGAGCAGAACTTCCCATATGCCCATGGACTACCGAATAGTCTGAGTGTTCCTTGAAGAATTGATATAAAGCCTTTATATATTTTGGAGTGTTTAATACATTCCATCTGGGAAGGCAATAAATTTTTCCACCAAGCTCTTTGATTTCCTCATCAAAAAAAGCAGGTGTATCTGAGTGGACCAAAAAATCAAATTGGAATTCATTCCGGTCAATACATCTGTAAATATTCATAATCATGTTTTCTGCTCCACCGCAGTTCATAGCATTAAATACATGCAATATCCTCATTTTATTGATCTCCTGTTTTATAAAAGTTATATATTTGTTTCATTTCTGTCTTGACCGAGTCTAAAGAGAACTCTTCAATTTTTTCTTTGTTGTATCTACCGAATTGTTCACTTAATGCTTTATCTTCCATAAGAATTTTTATGTACCCATTAAAACTGTCAGTATCGGACGGAGAACATAGAAAACCGCCTTTATTACTATCAATTAGATCGTTATTTCCCCTGATATCAGATGCGATAACGGGAAGTCCCGATGCCATAGCCTCCATAACCGATACGGGTAACCCCTCTCTGAAGGAAGGGAAAGCAAATATATCACAGCATTTATATATTTCGTTAACATCTGCACGATGACCTGCCAAAATAAAGCGTTCTTTAAGTCCCAACTCTTCGGCGAGGTTTTTAAGTTGATCCTTTTTTCCACCTTTACCGCAGATTACATAAACAATATCTTTGCGTTCGAGCTTTGCAATAGCACGAAGAATAGTTTGGTGATTTTTATTATCATTAAGCTCACCGACAGATAAAACCGCTATGCTTTCTTCAGGAATACCAAGCTCTTTTCGTTTCTCGCTGCGATTTATTTCAGTATTTTTAAATTTGTCAATTTTAACTCCCACCCCGGGTACGTAGTGTATGTTTTTAGGGTGCAGATATTTTTGGGAAAAAGCATAATCTTCACGGTTGATGGTAATAAGGTCGTCGGTTAAAAAAGAACATATCCATTCGACAGGGAAGTATATAAGCCAGTTAAGTAGGGGGGCACCTTTAAAAAAGTGAAAACCGTGTGCTGTATAAATTACTCTTGTCCCTTTTTTTCTTTGCTTTCGCGCTGCAAGTCTTGTCATCATTGCAGCAACCGGTGTATGGCAATGTATGATTTCATAATTTCCGTTTTCTATGAGTTTTTTTAGTTTTTTGTATGCCGAAATATTTTTGAGCTTAAGCGGCTGTCTTTCAAAATCAATATTATGCTGAATTTCACAAACAGTTAATCCTTCTTTTGGCTTGGCAGCAGCTTCAACCTGATAGCCTCTTTCTTTAAAATACTCAAAATACGGAATATGAAATGCATTGAAATGTCCCATTATCGATGCAACAAATAATACCTTTTTCAATTTTTAATTCCTCCTTGCATTTTCCGGATGACAAAACTTATAAAAAAAAGAAAATGCTCCTTATAAAATAAATTCACATCAGGCCTGTCTGTTGAGATTAGCACTTTTATCCTCTGTATTTAGGGAAGAAATTGCTATTTTCAATATTTTCACGCATTTTTACAAGGTTATCATATTCTGCATTATTAAAAATCTTTTTTCCAATCCAGAAACTGTTCAGATCATCAGCACGATAAAATGCTTTTTTGAATTTAAACAAACTATCTTCACCACTGCCGACACCGCCTCCGAGGTACAAAGATTTGTAACCGTTTGATGCGCCCCAACATGCAGCCTCATAAAGAAGTAGATTGGTTGGCGCAAGATTTGAATATTCACGGAGTGACCCGGAAAGGTGATAATTCATTCTTCTGTTGGCAAAGAGCATAATGGATGCGGCAATAATTTTACCTTCAAACATCGCATAAAAAACCTGTGCATTATAAGGAAGGTCGTTGAGAACACTTTCATAGAAATCCTCACCGAAATAATAATAGCTGTCAGCCTCATCCTTATCCATAGTTTTGTTATATATTTCCCTGAAAATCTTATATATTTCAGGATTTCTTCCGCTGTATATCTTAATACCGCTTTTCTGAGCTTTCCTGATCATATTGCGGTTTTTACTGGTAATGTTATTCCATATTATTTCATAAGATGAAGTATTTATTGCTACAGTTTTGCCCAGTTCAACGGTTTCATAATCAGGTGTCATAGTATGGTTTTTCATTATGGGGTGAAATCGAACAAATTCACTTATTACATTATTTTTCACACACCATTTTTCGTATTCTTCAAAAAGTTTACTCGAATTTTCACCTTCAATAAGCCAACCGCCGTAACCATAAGGGGTGGAAAAATCAAAAAAGGTATTTTCATTTATCTTTCCAGAAAAATGCGGACACATTGCAATGTCTCGTTTCATCACAGTGTTTATTCCCCGACATTTCTCATCCTCGTAGTAAAAAAGCAATGGAGTTCCGTCTCCGTGGATTTCAAAAGCCTTCACATATCCGCTGAGCCAGTATGTATCATATTTTTCAAAAGAACTGACAATTTTATCCCAAAGTTCCGATTGCTCCAAAGTAAATATTTGAAGAGACATTTTTGTGTTCTCCTTTTTCATTTATATTGCATTATAGATACATATTTTATTATATTATAGTTTCATTTTTTTGTCAACGGGAATATATTATTTTTATTTACGTCATTTTCGAGTTTTGTACTTTACTAATCAGTTTTTTTGTGATATCATATATAAATGATAAAAATCAGCGATGTAATTTTTACATTGCAATATTCAGGTGATAACTTATGAAAGAAATCGGAAGCGAATTTTGGACAACTGAATATTACACGGGGGAGGAAAGGTTTTTTCTTTCAGGCAGAACGGCTCTGGATTTTATTATCCGTGATATTACAGCTGAAATTTGTGTAAATAAAGTTTTTTTACCGGCTCTTTGTTGTCATTCAATGATTGAACCCTTTTTATCCAACGGTCTTTCGGTAAATTTTTATGATGTCTGTCTTGAAAATGAAATTCTGACAGCGCATATTCCTGAACTTTGTAAGAATGATATATTCTTTTATATGGAGTATTTTGGATTTGAAAATCAGGATATGGGGAAACTTGATGAGATTAAGAAAAGCGGATGTACGGTTATAAAAGATGCAACTCATTCATGGTTGACTGACCGAAACAGGAACATAACCGAATTGGCAGACTATACCTTTGTCAGTTACAGAAAATGGACAGGTTTTACGGGGATTGCAACAGCTAAAAAGCTCAACGGCAATTTTATTGTCCGTCAAAAAAACATTATCAATCAGAAATATGAAGAATTGAGATTGTCTGCCCAGCAAAAAAAAGCTTTCTATATAGAGACAAATGACGGTATTAAAGAGGATTTTTTGTCCGCCTTTTCCCAAGCGGAAGAAGTTCTCGATAAGGATTATAAAGACTATCTGCCCACCCCTCAGAGTGTTTGTGCATTTTTAAATTTAGATAAAAAGGGAATTTCGCACTCGAGGCAGGAGAATGCACTGCAATTACTTGAAGGGATTTCTGATATCAACGGAATAATTCCTTTATTTGGGGCACTGGGTAAAAATGATATTCCCCTGTGTGTGCCTGTTCTTACAGATGCAGATATTCGCGATTCACTGAGAAAATATCTTATTGACCGACAGATATATTGTCCGGTACATTGGCCGCTTACGGAGCTTCATCGGGGGATTACTCCGTCCACTCTTAAAATATATAATTCACAGTTATCCCTTATTTGTGATCAACGTTATGATGCACAAGATATTGACCGTATAATAAGCTGTATAAAAGATTTTTTTAAATAAAAGGAGTAGTACATAAAAATGAAAAAAATAGGTCCATACAGAAATTTTTTTAAACGATTTTTTGATGTATTTCTGTGCATAATTGCCATACTGATATTCTGGTGGTTTTTTGCATTAATTGCATTGCTTGTAAAACTTAATATGGGAAGCCCTATACTGTATAAATCGGAGCGAATGGGTAAGGATGAAAAGCCTATCCAACTTTACAAGTTCCGTACTATGACAAATGAAACTGACGAGAACGGTGTTCTTCTTCCGGGTCCTCAAAGGCTTACAAAATTCGGAAAGCTTCTGAGAAGCACCAGTATGGACGAACTTCCGTCTTTGTTAAATATTCTTAAAGGTGAACTGAGTATCATAGGTCCAAGACCTCTTCTGATGAAGTATCAACCCTATTACTATGAGTATGAAAGAGCAAGACATTCCATAAGACCCGGTCTTACGGGATGGGCACAGATAAACGGCAGAAATAATGCATCATGGGACAGAAAATTCGAACTTGATGTGGAATATGTAAACAATTTGTCATTATGGTTTGATGTAAAGATTTTCTTGTTCAGTATTTATAAAGTTCTGAAACGTTCTGATATTGTTCAGGATAATCAGCAAACTGACAGCTTATACATTGTTCGTGCACATTTGGTTGAGGAAAATCAGAAAACAAAGGGTGAAGTTTGATATTCCCAAGGAGGAAGAATTTTATGGAATCATTAAAAGGTAAAAAACTACTTGTTATAAGCAGTGACGGAAGTGATATAGAATTTGTCAATGCCGCAAAGGATATGGGGATATATGTTGTTTGTTGTGACCGTTATTCCGACTGGTCCGTAAGTCCCGCAAAGCTTATTGCAGATGAGGGTTGGAATATGGATTATTCTAATACCGAAGCGGTTGCGGCAAAATGCAGGGAAAACGGAATTGACGGGGTTATTGCCGGTTACGGCGAGGACCGTGTTACCGCGGCGTGTCGTATTTCCGAAGCCATCGGAGCTCCATTTTATGCATCGGAAGAACAGATTGATTTTACACGAAATAAAAGGTTGTTCAAAGAGGCATGTGCAAGGCACGGAGTACCCGTTCCGAAAGAATTTTGCACTAAACTTCCTCTCTCTTACGAAGACATTGCAGAAATTCAATATCCGGTAATCGTGAAGCCATCTGATAACGGAGGCAGAAAGGGCATTTCAGTATGTCATACAGCAGATGAACTTGATGCTGCTGTGGAATATGCACAGGTAAATTCTAAAAACGGTGAAATTGTTATTGAAGAATTCTTGTCAGGCATTGAGCTTTGCGCAATATATACAATGGTTGACGGTCAAATAAGCCTTTCCTGTGTAAACGATAAGTATGTTTCTCAGGACGGAAGCGGTGTTGCAAAACTCTGCGATTTTGTAATAACACCTTCAACATTCTTTGATCGTTTTGTAAAAGAAGTTGACCCTGGCATAAAAGCTCTTTTAAAAGAAATCGGAGCAAAGAATGGAGTTGCAAACTTTCAGCTTATAGCAAACAAAGATAAAATCAGTGCATTTGAAATGGGGTACCGTGTAAACGGCAATAATGATTTTAAGGTTATTCGCAAATATAACGATATAGACTTTCTCAAAATGCTTATTTCTTATTCCGTGAGCGGTAAAATGGGCGATGATCTTTCAAAGGATAATCCGCGTTTTCGTGAATATTATTGCACATTTGTTATTCACCTGAAGGATGGAACAATCGGTAAAGTGGATACAAGTGCTATTGCGAATGATAAGAATATAGATGATATTTCCATTTGGAAAAGCCCTGGCGATACTATTCTTGCTACGGGTACAAACGCACACAAGGCGGGAATGATAAAATTCTTCGCCCAAACATTGAGCGAGGTATCAGAAACAGTCCGAAAAATACAGGAAAATCTGATTATTGAGGACACAAACGGAAACAGTATGTTTCTGACAAAATTTAACCCGGACAGACTTAACAATCAATAAAAAATGTATTTTTTTATTTTGTTTTTTCTTCCGTTAGCAAAGCAATAGCATACTCTGCAAATTTTGAAACATACTGCCCTCGTCTTAAAACAATGGCAGGTTGACGGGTATCTTCGTCTTGTTTAAGCTCAAAAAAAGTTATATTTTCACTTTCGGGTTCGGTTGTTATAAATTGTTTTGGAAGTAATGCTGCAGCAACACCAGCTCTCACTAATTCTCTGGCAGTGGTTATTCCTGTAACCTCAACATAAATTTCAGGAGTCAGTCCCGCTTTGGCACATTTTTTATCAAAGAGAATTCTCATTTCCTGATTTTTCCCCAATACTACAAAGGGGAGATTTTTGCACTTTGATAAATCGATTTTATTACCCTTTTTTATTTCTTCAATTTTATCGGTTAAATTATTCGGTACTGCTAACACAATTGTATCCTTTTCCATAGGAATAATATCGAATTCAGTCTCTTCAACAGGTAGGTTCATAATTGCAAAGTCGTACAGTCCTTCTAAAAGTTCTTTTTTTAGTTGTTCTAACCCATGTTCCTTAATGACAACCTGAACCTTAGGAAACTTTTGTTTTATTTTTTCAATAATTTTCGGCAATAAATATAAGCTTCTGAAAGGCGGTATTCCAATTGTCAATACACCTGTTTCACCTGTTTTATATTCTTCTATTCTTTTGAACATATTTTCTTCTTCAATCAAAAATTGTTTAGCCTTTTTTACAAAAAAATCTCCTGCAGGTGTAAGCGTCAACGGAACTGAACCACGGTCAAAAAGTTTTATTCCAAGCTCGTTCTCTATGCTTATAATGTGTTTACTGAATGCCGGTTGCGATATATTAAGAGCTTGTGCTGCCTGGGAAAAATTTCGGGTATCAGCAAGCATAACTACATATTTAAGTTGTTTTGAGTTCATATCAGCCCCTCCGTTTTCTGTTTTTAAGTATACTATCTCATTTTAAAATATGCAAGTACTCTGTTAAAAATTGCTTGACTTTTTTAAAAAATATGGTATTATATAACTATAAAGGAATTGATACTATAACTTTTTAAGAATATAAGGGGGTTATTATGCCATCAGCATTTATTTATTTAGGGATTATGCTTGTAGCAATCTGTGTATGGTTTATGCTTTTTAAAAGACCTGTTTATGAGGCGGTATTATTAAGCTTTATTATTTTACTGACTGTTACAAAGACTTGGGGAAGTGTTTGGAAATATATTGACAGCGGTCTTTCTACATCTTTGATTTATTCTATGACTGCTTTTGTAGCTATGTCGATTATATTAACAAAGACAAAAGTTATCGACTCCTGTGTTGCGATTATTTTGTCTCTTTTAGGCAGAGTTACCGGCGGGGCAGGGTATGTATCGGTAATTGCAAGTAGCTTTATGGGAGCGCTTTCCGGTAGCGGTCCGGGGAATGTTATGGCTACGGGTGCTCTGACTGTACCTGCAATGTTGAAATCGGGATTTCCCCGTGAACTTGCGGCAAATATTGAAAGTAACGCAAGTTATCTTGGAAATATGATTCCGCCTTCGTCTAATATTGTTGCTGCTATGGGGGCATATATGGCTCTTTATCCTGATGAAAATATTACTATGGGGCAGTTTTGGGTTGTTCTTTGGGGAATTGCCCTTTGGTTTATCTTCCAACGCTTGTTGATGGTTTGGGGATTCTGTAAATATTACAAAGTAAAGCCAATGTCTAAAGACGAACTGCCAAATCTTAAAGATGTTTTCAAAAAAGGTTGGAAAGGACTATTTATTCCGGTAATTATTCTGTTGCCATTTGTGCTTGACTTCCTGTTTAAAGATACCATATTTACAGAGCGTCTTGGCAAAGAAGGGGCAAAATATTTTTCGTCATCATTATTACTTTTTATTGCAGGAATAGCTTCTTTGTATACTTGCTTTATTACAAAAGATAAATCGTTGGTTTCTGTGCACAGTATTGCAAAAATGTTTGCTTCCGGCATAAAAACTATATCTCCGGCTATTGGTGTTTGTATAATCGGATATATGATAGGCGGAATATTTAATGATATGAATGTTGCACAGGAAATGGAGGCTTTTCTTGTTTCAATGTCCTTTAACAAGTTTGGAATGGTATTGTTTATTTGCATTTTTACCTGTATTTTAGGTATGGTAATACCCGGCTCGTCATTAGTTGTAATCTTTGGCCCAATGTTTATTTCCACTTTGGCAATGGTAGGCGTATCACCATTACTTGCAGCGGCTATGCTTCCTTGTATATGTGGCGTTATGTGCGGAATTACACCGCCTCTGGGTCTTGGTATGTATGCGGGTATGGCTTTGGCAGAATCTGACTTCGGAAAGACTTTTAAAAATAATCTTTGGTGGGTTGCGGCACAATTTGTTATGCAGGTGCTGTGCTTGATGGGAATACTTCCGATTTTAGGACTTTAATCTGAGAGGTGGAAAAAATTATGAAGAAATATTTAAAAAAAGCTTCTGAAATATTAAAACTTATTTTTGGATATGGCATTATGATTTGCCTTTTTGCAGGCGGAATGACTTTTTTCGGATATGTTGCGGCTTTGATAATCGGCGGAGATGTGGCAGCTTATATATGTTCTTTTATATACAATGCATTTCTTCCCTATGTAATTTATTGTACATCCGGTTTAGTACTTTTGGGGTTACTTGCTATGTATCTTAACGGAGAAATGGCTTTGACAGCAAAGAAGGATTAACCTTCTGCTGTCAAAGCCATTAAATTTTTAAAACAATTTTCTGATAATATTTATAACATTGTTCTGCTCTTCTTGAGTCATTTTAATATCGGACGGCAAACAAAGTCCGCGTCGGAAAATATCCTCGCCTACATTTTCACCTGCGGTGATATAATCGTTGTTTTCATATACAGGCTGAAGATGCATCGGCTTCCAGATAGGGCGGGATTCAATGTTTTCTTTTTCCAGTTGTAACCTTATCATTTCAGGTGTAACTTTTGAAATCGCGTCGTTGTCTATTGTGAAACAGCTTAACCAGAAGTTAGGAACCGAATTGGGAAGATAAGGATTCATTTTAACGGGAAGGTCTTTAAAGCCCTCTTTGTATCTTTCGTATATTTCGGTTTTTATTCGTTTGTGCTCATCAAGGTATAAAAGCTGACCTCTTCCGATTCCGGCAACTATGTTACTCATTCGGTAATTATATCCGATTTCACTGTGTTGATAATGGGGGGCAGGATCTCTTGCCTGTGTAATATAGAATTTAACCTTCTCAACAGCCTCCTTATCATCGGATAAAAACATACCGCCTCCCGAAGTTGTGATTATCTTGTTACCGTTAAAGCTTATAGCATTGAATTTTCCGAAAGTACCTGTTTGTTTTCCATTGTAGGTAGCAGATAAGGATTCGGCTGCATCCTCAATAAGAATAACATTATATTTATCACAAAGCTCCTTTATTTCATCAAGCTTTGCAGGAGAACCATAAAGGTTAGCAACAATTACAGCTTTTACTTTTACATTGTATTTTTCAAGTGCGATTTCAAGAGCTTTGGGATCCATATTCCAGCTTTCTGTTTCTGAATCTATAAATACCGGAATACCTTTTTCATATACAACAGGATTTACGGTTGCTGCAAAGGTAAGGTCGGAGCATAGAACAACATCTCCTGTCTTTATACCTGCAAGTTTAACTGCCATATGAAGTGCGTGTGTACCTGCTGTCATAGCTGCTGCACTGTTAATGTTAAGATAGCTGCACATTTCATTTTCAAATTCATTTACATTTTTTCCAAGCGGTGCAACCCAGTTTGTATCAAAGGCTTCTTTTATGTACTTTTGTTCTTCGCCGTGCATAGTAGGCGTAGAAAGCCATATCCTGTTATTATTCATCCATGTAACCCCTTTTAATAAATATATACTACATTATATAACTAAATACAATTTAAGTCAAGCCTTATGAATTATTATGATACAAAAATTCCCAAAGCCAAAAGTCTTTGGGAATTTTAAAATTATCCGTTCAGTTCATATTTTGCTCTGATAAAGCTTTCCAAGTAATCAATTGTTTTTTCAATACCTAAAACACTGGAGTTAACTGAGATGTGATAGTTTCTCGAATCTCCCCATTTACCTTTGCAGTAAGCGTTATGATAGGTTTTTCTCTTTAAATCTTTTCTCTTCATCATAATCTCTGCTTCTTTTTCGTTTTTCATATTGAAAATATTCATAATTCTTTTGATTTTTTCTTCCCTGTCACCAAGCACGAATATAGTAATCATATTTTTGTTGTGAGAAAGGTGATGCTCTGCACATCTTCCGACAATAACAAAGGATTCACCGCCATCTGCTTTGTTTTGCATAAATTTAAACTGCATTCTCACCAAGTGGTCCTGCATAGATGTTGAATGTCCGTTTAACTTTCTTGAAAAAAGTGTAAAACGGGGAGTTTCATCATACTTTTTAAATTCATGCTCATCAATTCCCATTTCTTCTGCAATCTGGTCTAAAAGATTATGATCATAAAGAGGAATATCAAATCTTTTTGACAGCTCTGCCGCGATATAGTGTCCTGCTGAACCGAATTCTCTGCCTATTGATATAATTAATTGTTTATCCATAAAATAACTCCTTTATATGTATCTTATAAAAATAAATAAGGTTGAAACAGTAAGTACAATTACTGTTGCAGGAATAGAGTATTTACAGAATTTACCCCAGCCTATTAAATGACCTTCCTGAGCTGCTGCGGAAATACCTACAACATTTGCACTTGCTCCGATAGGTGTTGCGCATCCGCCGATGTCAGTACCCATTGATAAGCTCCATGCAAGAGTTTCAAGAGGCATACCTGAGGTTGCGGAAAGGGTTCTTATAACCGGAATCATTGTAGCAGCAAAAGGAATATTATCAACAAATGCACTGGCAATTGCTGACATCCATATAATAATTGCAACAAGCAGGTATAAATTGTTTCCGCTAAGGATTGCTATGTACTCTGCAATAAGCTCTAAAACGTGTGTTTGCTCAAGACCGCCTACAACAATAAACAGGCCAACGAAGAAAAGCAGTGTTTTGTAGTCAACCTTTTTAAGAATAACAGGGATTTTTGATCCTGCAAATATAAGGGTTGTAATTGTAACAAAAACACCGATTGTAGAAACTGTAAGTCCTGTTATGGAATGTGTTACAAGCATAATAACTGCTATTAAAAAGATAATTACACTTATTATAAAATCCTTTTTATTTTTAATTGCATCTTTTATATCGGGAAGCTGAGCACCATCGCTTACAGGTGCCTTCTTTATATCTTTTCTGAATACCACATAGAAATATATAATGATAAGGGGCAAACTGATTAATGCAATAAGCCCTGTATTTGAAATGAAATCGAAGAAGCTGTAACCCAAAGAAGTGCCTATTATAATGTTCGGGGGGTCACCACACATGGTAGCGGAACCTCCTAAGTTAGCACAAAAAATTTCAGCGATAATAAGTGGTGCGGGTTTAAACTTCAGAAGCTTTGCAAGTTCTAAGGTTGCGGAAGCCAAGAATAAAATAACGGTAATACTGTCAATGAACATTGCAAGAACTGCAGACATCAGCATAAAGGCTATGAATAAAGGCTTAACCTTATATTTTACAAGCTTTGCAAGACCTAAACAGAGCCAACGGAAAAATCCCGATTCACCCATTCCCTCAACCATTACCATCATTCCTGCTATGAAAACAATAGTTTCCCAGTTTATACCTGCTGAAACAGTTGTTTCACCTGTCGAGTACCAGAAATGCGGACTTATCATGCTCTTAAAATTAAGAGTTTCCCATATTGCGGGGATGCTTTTCATACATAAGCCGAATACGACTAAAAGCATAAGCCCTCCGCAAGCAAGTGTTATAATGTGGCGTTCGATTTTGTCTGCAACAATAAGAATAAACATAAGGACAAAAATCGCAATAGCCAGAATTTGTTCAATTCCCATTTTTATTTCCCCCTTTAGTGTTGACCGTCTGACAGCTTTGTTAAAACCCGAGTGGTCTTTTGAACAAATTTTCAAAGGATGTTTTCCATCCTACTCCATTATATATTATATCACCTGAGAATTTTAAAGTCAATTTAAGATTTAGTAAAGAAAATAAAATTGTGTAAACAGGGTTGAATTTTAATTTCATAATGGTATAATGGAGAGGTAATATAAAACTAACAAAAAGGAGAAAAAATAATGTTGGATTTTAATGTAACAGCAGATGAAATTGTAGAAAAAGCTTCGGAACTTGCGATTTTACCAATCGGCTCTACCGAACAGCACGGACCGCATCTTCCCATGTGTACCGACTATGTGGTAGCTACTGAAATCTCAAAAAGAATAGCCGAAAAAACAGGGGCGTATCTTCTGCCCACGCTTCCCATCAGTACCTGCTATGAGCATAAAGGGAAAAAGGGAAGTGTATGGATGAAACCGGATACTTTTTATCACGTTATTCAGGATATTGTTTTATGTCTTAAAGACCAGGGCTTTAAAAAAGTTGCAGTAGTTTTGGGGCATGGCGGTATTTTTGTTGCCACTCCGGCCATTCGTGAACTTAATGCAATGTATGACGACCTTAAAGTTGCCAAAATTGATTTTCTTCAGTTTTTCGGTACAAAAGAAATGCTTGAAATACTTGAAAGTCCCAATAATCTTCACGCTTGTGAATATGAAACATCTCTTATGCTTTATTTTAAAGAAGAGCTTGTAAAAAAGGATAAAATAAAGGATGCAGATTTTGTACCTGATTATCCGAGAGACTTTTTAAACTATATGTCTTTGGTTAAACTTAGTAAAACAGGTGTGTGGGGTGAACCCTCTTTGGGGACAAAGGAAAAAGGGGAAAAAATTACAGCAGTTCTTGTTGACGAAAGTATCAAGTATATGAATAAAGTTTTTGATACTATGGAATACACCGCCTGGTAAAATTTTAAAAATAACTGTTTGACATTTTTTACATCTTGTGGTATAGTATAAGTAGAATTTATTAAAAAGGCTTTGAAAAACATAAATATTTTATAAAAAAATCCACTTATTGAAAAAAATCTACATTTTCAAAAAAGCCTTGTACAAAGGGATTTAAGAGCTTTTTAAAGACTTGTGAGGAATTTTTTTGATATGAATGAAAATATCTTGTTTACAAGTGGAAAAATTTAAAATATAATGTTAACATGAATATGGCTTAACTTCAAAAGCCGTTCAAAAGCTAAAAATGAGGGGGACAAAACAATGGCAAAAGAATCCACAACAGTGGTTGCCAAGAAAAAGTCTTTTGGAAGAAAAGTACTTGACGACTGGCAGCTGATATTGTTAGCCTTACCTGGTTTCATTTTCTACATTATTTTCAGATATGGACCAATGTACGGTGTATCAATCGCATTTAAAGATTACGGTATCTTCTTAGGTATCTTTGGTAGTCCATGGGAAGACCCGTGGTATTACAATTTCCAGATGTTCTTTACATCAGGGGACTTCTGGCCACTACTTAGAAACACATTCTTAATCGGTGTATACTCATTAGTATGGGGATTCCCGGTTCCGATTATTTTCGCTTTGTTCTTAAACGAAATAAAGAATGTTAAATTTAAGAAGACTGTTCAGACTATTACATACTTACCTGCACTATTATCAATGGTTGTTGTTTGTTCAATGGCTATCGATATGTTATCACCAAGCTCAGGTATCATCAATAAGCTTATAGAAGCATTGGGCGGCGAAGCAATTTACTTTATGATCAAGCCCGAATGGTTCCGTACAATTCTTATTGTTATACAGATTTGGCACGGATTTGGTAACGGTGCTATTATTTATATTGCTGCTCTCGGCGGTGTTGACCCACAGCTTTATGAAGCAGCTACAATTGACGGTTGCTCCAGATTAAGATGTATCTGGCACGTATCCGTTCCTGCAATTCTTCCTACCGTTGTTACCATGTTTATTATGAGATCCGGTAGTATCATCAAAATCGGTTACGAACAGGTATTGTTACTTTATAACGCTGCTACCTATGAAGTTGCCGATATATTCGGAACTTTCGTTTACAGAAAGGGTATTTTGGAAACTAACTACAGCTACTCAACAGCAGTAAGTTTATTCGAATCAATCATTGCATTGTTCTTCGTTATCACTTCAAATACCATCAGTAAGAAAGTTAACGAAACCAGCTTGTGGTAATAGGAGGTAGAAGATAATGAGTTTATTTAAAAAAGAAAAAGAAGAAAAAGCTTTTCATAATAAAAAGAACAGACTTGATAAATGGACTTTGTTTGACTACATAAATGCAGCATTCAATTTATTCCTTATATTTATCACACTATATCCCGTTTGGTATGTTCTTTGTATCTCTTTAAGTTCTACCGAAGCTATTAACCAGGGTCTTGTTTCTTTCTGGCCGGTTGGATTTAACTTTGATGCTTATGGTGAAATTCTTGATACACCAAAAATTCCAAGAGCATATTTCAACTCTATTTTATATACCGGAGTTGGTACAATATGTTGCTTACTTATGACAATTCTTTTTGCATATCCTTTATCCAGAAAGAATTTCGTGTTCAGAAAACCTTTAATGATTATGGTTGTTATCACAATGTTTTTCTCAGGCGGTCTTATTCCTTCATTCTTACTTGTTAAGGAAATCGGACTTCTTGACTCTATGTGGTCACTAATCATTCCAAGCTTAATCTGGACTTATGACTTAATCGTTATGAGAAGTTTCTTTGAAACAATTCCTCATGAAATTTATGAAGCAGCTGTTGTTGACGGTGCAAGTGAAATGAAAATTCTTGTTTCAATCTTTGTGCCACTTGCAAAACCTGCTATTGCATCCATTGCTCTGTTCTATGTAATGGGTCAGTGGAATAGTTACTTAACACCATCTATCTACTTAACAACTGCAGAAAAATATCCTTTACAGGTTGTTTTAAGAGATATGTTAATTAACATGACAGGTCAGAATGCAAATGACCTTGAAGAATCAAGATTTACACCTGAAGCTCTTAAGAACGCAACAATCTTTATTTCGGTATTACCGTTCTTGATTGTATATCCGTTCTTACAGAAGTACTTCGTAAAAGGTTTAACTTTAGGTGCTGTTAAAGGTTAAAATATTAAACTCTTGTGTCGGTTTAACCGATACAAGAGTTTCTTTATTTGTAGATTATACCAGATAATTGTTGACAACTCAACAATTATCTGGTATAATTTATTTTGTTGACAACTCAACAAAAAAGAAAAGAGGGGGGAGTGGAATGCTTGAACGCTATGAAGAATTTACAACTAAGATAAATCTTGCCTATAAATATATAATGAAGATAAAAACCCATGAAATGAACAATCTTGATTTAAAAGCTGCTCATCTTAATGTTATATTTTATCTTGGAAGACATAAAGACGGACTGACTGCCTCTGAATTATGTTGGCTTTGTAAAGAGGATAAGGCGTGGATATCCAAAAATCTTAACTATTTAAAGAAGAAAAAACTGGTGGAAAAATATAATGAGGATAAGGATAAAACCTACCGGGCAAAATATTATATGACTATGGATGGGTTAGAGGTTTATAATGAAATAGTGAATATTATAACTTTTATAAGCCGAAAGTGCGCTGAAGGCTGTACCAAAGATGAACTTGAAGTTTTTTATAAGGTTTTCGGTATCTTTATAAGTAATTTAAGTGAATTTTATAATCGTATAGAAAATAAAGAAGATAGAAAGTGTGAATAAATATGTTTAAAATTGTATCAGACTCATCAAGTGATATTTTTGAATTAGAGGGAGTAAACTTTTCTTCAGTGCCTCTTACCATTGTTGCAGGGGACAGGGAATTTGCAGATGTCCAGGGCGCCGATATAAGTGAAATGGTTACATATCTTAAAAGCTATAAGGGAAAATCAGGCTCCTCCTGTCCTTCCACTGATGCCTGGGTACAGGCTTTTTCGGATGCTGATGAGATTTTTGCTCTTACAATAACAAGTGGTCTTTCGGGAAGCTATAATTCCGCTTGTGTTGCGAGAGATATGTGTTTGGAAAAAAATCCGCATAAGAAAATTTATGTTATTGATTCTTTGTCGGCCGGACCTGAGCTTACGCTCATATTAATGAAGCTTAAAGAATATAATAAAATGGGGCTTTCCTTTGATGAGATAAAAGAGAAAATTGAAGAATATAAGAAGAATACAGGCCTTATGTTTATGCTCCAGTCGCTAAAAAATCTTGCCAATAACGGAAGAACAAGTCATACTGTAGCAAAAGTTGCAAGTTTACTGGGGATTTGTCTTATAGGCAAGGCCAGTGACGAGGGAACCTTAGAGCCGCTCAGTAAATCAAGGGGGAGCAAAAAAGCTGTTTCGAATCTTCTTGATTTAATGCTTGAAAACGGATACGCTGGGAAAAAGGTAGTAATTTCCCATTGTATGAATAAAGACGGAGCGGAAGAACTAAAAAAGAAAATTTGTGAATTATTTATAAATGCAGAAGTTTTAATTCAGTCTACGAGAATTTTATGTAGCTTCTATGCTGAAGAGGGCGGAATACTTGTAGGTTATGAGAAATAGGAGATAATATGAAAAGAACTAAGCTTGATGACAGAATTTTACCTGATTATACAAAAGGAGATGAAATTTTTAATTCGGTAACCCATATGGTAGGCGGAGTCCTTGGAATATGTGCTACCGTTTTATGTGTTATATTTGCCGCAATTAACGGTTCGGTATACGGAGTAATCGGAGGTGCAATTTTTGGTGCATCAATGACTCTTATGTACACAATTTCCGCTGTTTACCACCTTTTAAGCCCAAAGCTTAAAGCTAAAAAGGTAATGCAGGTTTTAGACCATTGTACAATTTTTTTCCTTATCGCGGGAACTTACACCCCGGTAGCTCTGTGCAGCATCCGAGAATTTAGTACCTGGCTTGGCTGGACTGTTTTCGGCATAGTATGGGCTGCAGCAATATTAGGAATTGTTTTTAATTCTATTGACCTTAAAAAATATAAGAAATTTTCAATGATTTGTTACTTAGCAATGGGTTGGTGTGTTATTGTAATTATTGATAAAATTCCTCTTATTTTCCATCCCATAGAATTTATGTTGATTTTAGCAGGGGGCGTAGCGTATACCATAGGCGCAATACTTTATGGCGTTGGCTCCAAAAAACCGAGAATGCACGCTATTTTTCATATATTTACCATAATAGCAAGTCTTCTTCAGTTTCTGGCAATTTTACTGTATACTGTTAAATAATAAAAATGGTGATGTTTAAAAAGTTAGAATTTTTAAACATCACCATTTTTATTTCTTCTGAAACGGAGATAATTCCATAAAGCTATTCTACCTTATAAAATAAACCCGCCAATAATTCCCGCTATTAAAATATAAACAATAGGGTGAAGCTTAAATTTCTTCAGAGCAACAAATATAACCACAAAGAGTATCAACTCTTTAAATCTGAAAAAACTAATAAAATTTTCTCCGAAATCAAGGTTGATTAAGGTAACCTTGATTATTTCAAAGGTAGCTGCCGAAATAAGACCGCAAACCGCAGGTCGTAAGCCGTAAAAAGCATAATCAACAAGCTTGTTTTCCTTGAATTTATTTAAAAATCCTGCAACAATCAGAATAATGATAACAGAGGGGAGTACAAGTCCGATTGTAGCAACTATTCCACCCAAAATACCACTGAGGAGTCCGCCTTCTAATGTACCTCCCGAGAAACCTGCATAGGGTGCCATATTAACACCGATAGGTCCGGGGGTAGATTCAGAAACAGCAATCATATCAATAAGGGTTGCCTTGTCAAACCAGGGATAGTTGTCTGCCATATTATACAGAAAGGGGAGCGTGGCAAGTCCTCCGCCTATTGCAAAAAGTCCGGCTTTGAAAAATTCAAAAAATAAGGTTATATAAATCATTTCTTAGCCTCCTTTACGCTTTTAACGGTAATCCCCGTAATAATTGCCGCTACAACAATCCATATAGGAGATATGGAGAAAAAGACAATAACCATAAAGGTAATGAGAGCAATAATGATTCCTATATAGTCCTTTATACCTTTTTTTATAAGCCCTGCTACTGAAGATATAATAAGTGCACAAACAGCGACTCTTATACCGTTGAAAGCACTTTGTATAAACGGAATATCTGTAAGAGACTTCAGAAATGATGCGATAATAAGAATAATTATAACGGATGGGGTAATAACACCCAATGTAGCCAGTATGCCTCCGGATATACCATTTTTTTTATGCCCGATAAAGGTAGCGGTATTTACTGCAATTATGCCCGGAGTACATTGACCTACTGCATAGTAGTCTAAAAGTTCTTCTCTTGTTGCCCAGTTTTTCTTATCAACAATTTCTCTTTCAAGTATTGGGAGCATGGCAACGCCTCCTCCGAAGGTCATAATGCCAACCTTGAAAAAGGTCAGGAAAAGTTCCAATAAAATTTTCATATTCTACTCCTTGTCTGAATATTTTTTGGGGTTCAGCCTATATGTTTTTTAAATATTTTTATATCAGCGGATGCGATAAAAGTTTTTGTCATATACTATATGTGTGTATCTGAACCGCTTCCTATATTATATGATAAAAATGACTTTTTTTCAATGTTTTAACGGGATTTCTTTATAAATTGGTGATTGCATTTTCTGCATACTATCATAACCTTGCCTACACCTTTGGGAACAGATAAAACCGTACCGCATTTAGGACAACGGAAGTAATTGTTTTTATCATCGGAAAGTCTTATCCTTGTTTGCTTTGTTTTTAATTTAAGGTTATCCCAAAAATGTGAGAATTTTTCATTTTCTCTTTGTCTTGCCCAACTGTTGGAGGATATAAAGCGGAAAGCGGTATAAAGAAAAATAACCTCTCCGATAAGATAAAACAATCTTATTTTAAGTAAGCTTCCGATGAGCGTAAAAAATATTGAAAGGATAAGGGTAGTCATCGGATAGCTCTCCGATGGCTAACCTCCGAAAAAAGCATATAATATAAATATAGACTAATAATATAATATCAAACTTTTACTAAAAATCAATATATAAAATGTTAATTTTGTGTAAAATGTTAAATTTCTAAAAAAGTATTGACTTTATGACATAAATTTAGTATTCTTATAATAAGAATAACTTGTTTGAATTTGTTTCTAATAAGAGTTAAAAAAGAGAGGTATTATATATGTACTCAAAAGAAATAGTTGTTCAGAATCAGATCGGTCTTCACGCAAGACCAGCTACCTTCTTTATTCAGAAGGCTAATGAATACAAATCAACTGTATGGGTTGTTAAAGAGGAAAGCAAGGTAAGTGCTAAAAGTCTTCTGGGCGTGTTGTCCTTAGGAGTTACAAGAGGCACAAACATAACCATTATCGCCGAGGGCGTTGATGAAGAACTTGCTGTTAACGGCTTGGTTAACCTGATAAATTCTAATTTTGGAGAATAATAAAGAAAGTAAAGACTGTTTTTAACAGTCTTTTTTTGTAAGATTATGAATGAAATTATCAAAGAAAAATTAAAAGCCCTTCCCGAAAAGCCGGGGGTCTATCTTATGAAGGACAGCTTCGGCAATATCATTTATGTGGGAAAGGCAAAAATACTTAAAAACAGAGTGCGTTCATATTTTGTGAAAAATTCAGGGCATAACAATAAGGTTCTTAAAATGATTGAGAATATATTTGACCTTAACTGGATTGTTACCGATTCGGAAATGGAAGCCCTTATTTTAGAGTGTAATCTGATAAAAAGACATAGTCCGAAATATAATATTCTTTTAAAAGACGATAAGAATTTTCCTTATATAAAAATAACCACCTCGGAGGATTATCCCCGTATCTTAATGACAAGAAGGGTGGATAGTAAAAAAGATAAATTCTTTGGTCCGTATATAAGCTCCTATTCTGTAAAATCGGTTATCGAGTTATTAAGAAAAACTTATGGTATAAGGAGCTGTAACCGTGACCTGTCTTCCGGGAAAAAAGGAAGAGAGTGCCTTAACTACCATATAAAACAATGTACCTGTCCCTGTATGGGTTATATTTCCAGGGAGGAATATAATAAGGGAATAAATGAAATAATAGCTTTTTTAGAGGGGAAGAAAAACAATATTATAAAAAAACTTACCCATGATATGGAAAGGGCAAGCAGTGAGCTTAAATTTGAACTTGCAGGGGAAATCAGAGACCGGATTTACCATATTAATTCTATAACCGAAAAACAGAAAATTTCCGTTCCGGTAAATTCAGATATGGATATAATCGGTTTGTGTGAGGAAGAAAATACAATATCTATTGCGGTAATGTTTATAAGAAACGGAAAAATGCTGGGTTCTAAAAATATATTTTTCTCCTATACTGAAAATAAAGAGGAATTAATTGAGGAATTCTTAAAACAGTTTTATGATGCGTTTTCTTATATACCAAAAGAAATAATTCTCCCTGTTTCTTTAAATGAAAAGGAGCTTTTTGAGGAGTTTTTATCAACTAAAAGAGCAGGAAGGGTAGAGCTTATAACACCTCTTAAGGGTAAGAAAAAAGAGCTTTTAAAATTAGCCAACAGTAATGCTTACGAGGGCTTAAAACAAAGGAAAACAAATAAATTTGAAAACGGACTTAAGGAACTTAAGGATTTACTTAAGCTTCCGGAAATTCCCCGTAGGATAGAGGTGTTTGATATATCCAATACCGGTGGTGAGGATATAGTAGGATTTATGACCGTTTTTGAAAATGGAGTTCCTGCCCCTTTGGAATACAGAAAATTCAAAATAAAATATCTGGAGTATCAGGATGACTATGGTGCGATGTACGAGGTAATTTACCGAAGGCTTATGCATCACCTTGAAGATAAAATAAAGCTTGAAGCGGGTGAGGACCCCGATAAGCTTAAATTCTTAAAGCTTCCCGATCTGATATTTGTAGATGGTGGAATGAATCATGTTAAGGTGGGGAAAAAAGCAGTTAAAATGGCTGAGCTTTCAGTAGATGTGTTTGGACTTGTTAAGGATAATAAGCATAAAACAAGAGATATTACCGATGATAAATATGAGTATCAGTGCTATAAACACCGCGCCGCCTTTAATTTAGTATCGAGAATGCAGGATGAAACTCATAATCAGGCTGTTAAATTCCATCACCATTTAAGAACAAATAATCTTTTAAAATCCGAGCTTTTAAGAATAGAAGGCTTGGGGGATAAAACAAGAGAAAAGCTTTTTAAGGAGTTCGGCACTCTTGAAAATATTAAAAATGCATCCTTTGAAGAGCTGTCAAAGGTTGTAAATAAAACTCTGGCACAAAAAATAATTGATTTTTATAAGAGAGACGGTTCTTGATTGTGTCTTCTTTCTGATTTACTATGGTAAAATAAAAATAAACCAAGCAACGGCGGTTGGTCTTAGGGATAAATTGCCTGAAAACCATGATTTCGGCACATAAATACGTTAAAAATCTTCCTAATCCATCAAGGATTAGGAAGATTTTTGCCTTTTTCTGCACTCGAAATCAAGATTTTTATGGTGCGAAGCAGTTTTGGATTAGGAATTTTTCATCTTAGAGAAGACATAAAAAATGCTGATATACTGGCGTATATCAGCATTTTTTTGCGCACTATAAGTGAAAAAGTACAAGCCAAAACCAACTTCTCTCTAAGACCAACCGCCGTTTTCTTAAGCGTCTTTTAATATATTATCAAAGCTGAATTCTTCCTCTTCCATAACCGCGTTATACATATAATAAAGGTTATC
>JAZOVB010000050.1:0-1021 GCA_045658425.1 Clostridia bacterium
CCACTGGGCTATATTCATACGAAGCAATATGATTCTTATCCCTGCAGTAAATATAGTGTGTAATAAGTAAATTTGAAAAGAATACTTATTTACAAAATCGAGAAAACGAGCAACAAATTTACAGCATTGGAGCAGAGAAATAAGCATAATACTTGAATATATTCCAAACAGTATCATTATTTCCTTTATGAATGGAGCTTCTATTTTGTTTAGTAAAACAAACACGATACCTGCTACTATATGCATTAACACAATTAACCATTTAGCCCAATCAGAAAGCTTAATGAGGCTTTTAAAATCAACAAATGTACCGATTCCAAAGGCAAGCGCTGAATAAAACACCACATCCAAGCTTCCAAGAGGAATACCAAAAAGCGGTGCTAAATAGCCTATTAAAACAACTATAAGCGTAATTTGCCAATTTTTTATCATTCCTGAAAAAGCCGTCCAAATGAAAAACAAAAAAAACAATGCATATAAAAACCAATATTGAGCAACAGGGGTTTTCCATATATAAAGAATATCTGAAACCGCAAAACCGGTATTCGATTCTCCAACAAAACTGTTTATCAATATATAAACAACTGAAAAAGCTATGTATGGGATACCAAGAGTGTAAAGCTTATAGAGAATAAATCCGTATTTGGTTTTTTTGCTTTTCCACTCTCCGGTAACTTTATACACAACACCGCTCAAAAATAGAAAAAGTGCAACATGAAAAGACCATATAAACTTTTCCATTCCACCAAAAAAATCAGGAATATCTATGCCTGCAAGTCTTATTCCCATAATAACATGACCGAACAGAACCAAAAAACAGGCATATCCTTTCAGTCTGGCAACAAGCACATTTCTTTCCATTTTGCACCTCCGTAAAACTATATTTTATCAATCCCTAATTATATACAGGAATAATCACGGGCATCATCTAAACACCTTGTGAATCTTCATTAAATACTTTTTCAAGCTGTGCCACCGGCATAGGTTTGTAATAGTAGAATCCCTGAAGGAGATCACACTC
>JAZOVB010000051.1:0-1547 GCA_045658425.1 Clostridia bacterium
TACCTTGTATCGCAACAATTTGTTTTCGTCCTTTAAGATTTTCAAATCTCAAACTGGTTACTTATCCCTAAATGGTAATAATTATGATGAGTTTGTTCGCTTCATAAAACAGCACCCAAACATTAAGTCTGTATTTGATTGCACTAAAAACCAAGGATACAGCTTTATACGTGAGATTAAACAATACGGTGATGATGCCAATATAGCAATAACGCCAGTTGATAACCTTAGTGCCGAAGAAGCTGAGTTTCAAGATCGTCTGGAACGCCAGTTTTATGCATCTGGCAGGTACAACCAATACCGTATTGAAAGTCGATTTAAGAACAAACTTAAAAAATGCCTTGGTGAAGATATTTTCTTTTGGGATCTTCACGACATTTTGAAAAATTATGATTGTGATGGTTGTGGAGCTGTAAGTTGGCAAGCCATATTGCAAAAAGAATATGCCAAAGGAAGCATCACAGACGAAGTAGGCGTTTTGCTCCCAGATGCCATTGATCATTTTATTGTTAAAAAACGGTTAGAAAAGAAGGTTACTGCAACGCAGGATACGGAAACGCAAACGCTAAACGCAGATAGTATCAAGGTTGGCGACACCGTAAAGCATAATAAATATGGCGTAGGTAGCGTTAAAGAGATTACCGATAATATGGTTATTGTTTCATTCAGCGTAGAAGAAAAGAAATTCCCATTTCCCATGGCTTTTGATAACAAGTTCTTATTCCGATGCGAAAACGAACCGCCCACGCCTGTTGTCGAAATTGATGAAAGCTATATCCCGACAGGTATAGATGATCCCAACCTACCAGATGATTACCTTCCTTTCTGAGCCATAAGCAAACAAAAAAGTCCTCTCCGGTACAAGCTCATTGTACCAGAGGGGGCTTATGTTATTTATCCCATTTTCCCCAGATCATCTATTTCTTTAAGTAGGAATATTTTTCCGATGTGCTTTAGCTTAAATATATAATACCATATTTGCAAAGCAAATTCTTCAAAAAAGTGAAAATTTTTCAAAAACCTTCATTGTTCGACATTTGGATGTTATATTTTAAAAATATAGGTTATATAATCTAATATAGATGATGGTGAACGCCATTGTTTAGAGTAAGGTTTTAGAAAATGGCAAGTTTTTCAAAAACAGAAAGGGGTACGCTATCATGGAGAATCCGTTAAAATTTCTTTTTTTCCTTTCCTTTCTTTTCCTAAACATAAAATTTTATTTTAGCCATAATAATATTTTAGACATATAGCGTACCGCCCCGAAAGGGGCAAGCAGACCTGTAAAGGTCGAATTAAGAAAGGTGCATATAAAAAATAGGGCGGTTCAATTTGTAAAGAATTGAGCCGTCCTATTTTTTTATAATTTCAAAAAACATATTGACATTCATCGAAGTATGTGCTATAATATATCTACACTTATCGATGTGTTGGAAGGAGGAACGGCAAAATGGCATTCAAGCACAACGAGGGAATAAAGGTGTTCAAGGCTCTTGCCGACGATAACCGTCTTGAGATTATGGAGCTTTTGATGAGTGGCGAGAAGT
>JAZOVB010000052.1:0-4469 GCA_045658425.1 Clostridia bacterium
GCAACGTCACCTGAGCCGTAGCCCACTTTGTGATACCATTTTAAATACTTTTTCTGTTCCATAATTTTTCTCCTTTTCTTGTGTTTTGTTGTCCTGCAACTTTATTTTGCAATTTCATTATACATCGGTAATTTTATGTATTCAATAAATAAAATTAACCAAAATATGCACAAAATCACTTTGACACAGGTTGAAAACTACTCTATTTTAAGGTATAATATATACATAATCACATAAGGAGTGTATTTCATGTATATAAACGTAGCTTATGTTGACGATGAAAACCCCAATCTTGAAGACCTGACAGTGCCTATCAGAGTTAATAACTGCGGTTATTACAGGGTACATACAGGCCCTGTAATTGAAACTCCGCACCCCGAAGGCAGAAACGATTATCAGCTGCTATACATAGCCGCAGGAAAAGGTTATTTCTATTTCAAAGGCAGTAAAGAGCCTACCATAGTAACAAAAGGAAATATGGTTCTCTTCAGACCGAAGGAGCCGCAGGTATATTACTACTATGCCGTAGATAAAACAGAGGTATACTGGGTGCATTTTACGGGATGGAAGGTTGAACAGTATCTTGACAGTTATGAGCTGCCGAAAGAAGAAAATGTTTTCTTCACCGGTGTTTCTCCCGACTATCCGTGGATTTACAATCAGATTATACGAGAACTGCAGCTGCAGAGAGCGAACTATGAAGATGTAATAAAGTTATTTATGCACCACATTCTTCTTACAATCAACAGATATATTAAAGAAGGCAAACAGACCAAAAACGATACCATCAACGACATCGAAAGAGCTGTGCATTATTTCAACGAAAACTACAACAAGCCTATTTCCGTTGAGCAATATGCCGGTGAACATCTTATGAGCGTGAATTGGTTTATTCACAGCTTTAAAAGTGTTATGAAAATGCCGCCTATGCAATACATTGTTTCATTAAGAATTGCGGCAGCTAAAGGTTATCTTGAAAACAGCAATAAAAATATAGCTGAAATTGCAAGTACCGTCGGTTATGACAATGCCTTGTATTTCAGCAGGTTGTTTAAAAAATATACTGGGTTGACACCGAGTGAGTATAGAAAGAGGAGTAAAGGACAGATTAAAGAATAATAATGAGTGTTTTTGTTATCTCAAACAAATGAGAGGCAACTCTTGATAATATAGGATATATTGTAAAAAATTTTGTTACTTTTTCTGATTTTCGACACTATACATTTGTAAGACGGTAAATTTAGATGTTAATTCAAAACAAGTCACTTAAAAAATAAAAAAGTGGATATTTGAATGTTAGCCGTAGATTATAAGCGCCTTGTAATTCAAAGAAACGTTACAACAAAAAGGAGAACAAATATGAAATATGTAATGATGGACACAAATATCTATCTTGATATGTTAGTAGATAGAAGAAAAAGTATATCGAACAATACTGTTTCAGCATTTAAGCAATTACTTGATTATAATGAAATTAAACTCGTTGTTCCTCAAATTGTAGTTTATGAGGTCCACAAACATATTGAGGAGCAACTTTTAGAAGTTGGGAATATTATAAAGAAAGCTATTTCTGCAGTTAATGATATATATGATGTGTGCGGTATGTCGGAAACTGAAGAATCATTAAACGCTAACGAAAACAAAAAACTGGCAACAAAACAACTAAAAGCATTAAAAGAAAAATTCAAATTGAACAAAGCTCTTTACTTGTCAAAACTCAATGAATTAATTGACGAGATTTTTTCTCATGATAACTGTATAATTATTGATGATGACGATAACATTCGCTCTCTTTGTTTAAAAAGAAAAATTTACAAAAAAGCACCTTTTCACATAGACAATAAAGAGTCTTTTGCTGATGGCACTATTACAACAACCTTAATTAATTTAAAAAGATTTATTGATATATCAGACAGTGATACAATAATTTTTGTGACAGGTAATAAGACCGATTTTTCGGATTCAAAAAATAAAGATATATTACATGCTGATATTTTGGATGATTTAACAAAAGAGGAATTAGATAAAAAAGTTACATATATTACCAATTTTGGCGTTCTTGTAAGAGTTGAACTCAAAGATGAAGTTAACAGAGCAAGTCTTAAAGAAGAGTTTGAAAAAGATTTAGAGGAAGAAGAATATCAACAAATTTGTGATTATAATGACTCTTGCAGAGAATCCGTAGGATTAAGTTCGCTGAGCGGTTTTGAAGATTTCTTCATCGATAATTTTGCAGAGTCTTCTTTTTCAAAAAAAATCTTATCAATATTTGTTCGTCTGAATAAATGCTATAGTTCGTTAGAAGATTTGTTTGTTTTTTATGATGAAGAGTTAATCAATTATATATGCAATTACGAATTAGATGACATACATAATTTTATAGAAAAATGGAATTTATCAGTTCAGAACACTGATCTACCCGATGCCGAACTTAGTGTTGGCGGATTGGTCGATATTATAGAGTCAATAAAAGAAAAATCGTATGCCTTTGACTATTCTGAATTACCAACAGATCTTCCCGATTATATAGAATATGGTAAATCTGAATCATTTGCTGCTCTTAATAAAACACGATATACAATTCAAATGGACGATTTATATTTATCATGCGAAGATGGCAATGTCGATTGGCTTGATTTAATTTTATTAGAGGGAAACGATAAAATTGCCAAAGGAAACATTGAAATTTCTTACGGCCATGTGACCTTTAATTCAGAAGGTAATGTTGATGACGCCTCTGAGCAAGGAATTTATTATGATTTCAATGATATTGAACTTGCACTTGAAGAAATAACAAAAGAATTTGAAGAGTGGATAAAACAAGAAAATCAGATTATGGACACAATTTCATATGAACTTGGCATATAAATAAATCAATAATATCAAACAGTGCAGTAGTCACAAAACTACTGCACTAATTTCATTATACATATATCAACTCATTATATACAAACTCTCTTGCTCTCGCTTCGATATTACCCATTCTTTGAACCCATTCAAGTTGGTCTTGTTCTTTCAGTTCTTCTGTAACGCTTTCAGTTTCTTTCATCTGTTCAATCAGAAGGTCGTACATTTCATTTGCCTGTTTTTCTACCTCTGCACAGTGCTGATACAGTTTACCTTCCGCAAGGAGAATAGAAAATACCACTTTATTGTGCTTGAAAAGATAGTCCTTGTAAAGCATACCCCACTTACCGAGAGTAACTTTTGTTTCTTCGGGTGGCAGTTTGAGATTCGGGATTAAATAATCACCAACCTGACGGTATGTAATCTTTGACATAACAATCATCCTTTCGTTTCAGATATAAAGGTATCATAAGTAAATCTTGCACCAAGCCTAAAGCCTGATATGAAGCTATCAGAATTACCGATGCTTGAAAATTCATTGTAAGCAAGCACATAATTGGTAAACAACTCTTTTTCCTTTTCGGGTAGCATTGCCGTCAATTCTTCTTCCTTCTTAACAAGGGTACTCAGCTTCTTTTTCAGTTTAGGTGTGATTTCTGTGGAGAGTTCCTGTGGCTCAATATTGCCGTAATAAAAATCTTCTAAAATACTCGACATAAAATCACCTCTTACTTTTCACTTTTATCAATGATTTTCAGCAACAGCTTGTCAACATCCTCGGTGGGCAAACCGTCTGCCAAAAGCATATTACGGAACTCATTCATACCGTTGATTAAAAGGTTGCACTCGAAATCCGTAAACTTGACTTTTACTTTTCTTCTCATAAAGATACCTCCTTGTATTTGGTAGCATCATTCTACCCCACGAAGAAAAACCAATCCAATGTGCCGATTTCAAGACATAAAAAAGAGACTGTTTTCAGAATTAAATCTGTTAACAGTCTCCCATATTTTTAGTATTAAGCTTACATCAAAAATTTAGAAAAAAGCTTTCTTTGCACACTTTTTGCATCAATTGATGTAAATTTGATGTATGATGTAAGTTTTCGGAGTTTTACACCCCTCAAAACCCCAATAAAATAGGGCTTATTGACACTTTTACTTGTCTAAGCTCTTCATTGTGGGGAAGAGAAGTACATCACGGATAGCTGCTGAGTCTGTCATAAGCATAACCATTCTGTCGATACCGAAACCGATACCACCGGTGGGAGCCATACCGTACTCGAGAGCTGTCATAAAGTCTTCGTCTGTGGTGTTTGCTTCGTCGTCGCCCTGAGCGAGGAGCTCTTCCTGACCCTTGGAACGCTCTCTCTGCTCGATGGGGTCGTTAAGGTCTGAGTATGCATTCGCCATTTCCGAGCCGGTCATAAAGAACTCGAAACGCTCAACATAGACGGGATTTTCGGGTTTTCTCTTTGTAAGAGGTGAAATTTCAACGGGGTGGTCCATAAGGAATGTGGGTTGAATGAGGTGATGCTCAACATACTCCTCAAAGAAGAGGTTGAGAATGTCGCCTCTCTTGTGTCTCGCTTCAAATTCAATGCCCTTTTCCTTAGCAAGAGC
>JAZOVB010000053.1:0-31903 GCA_045658425.1 Clostridia bacterium
GCCTCAAACCGAATCAAGCGGAAGAATTCACACTTCAACTGTTACTGTTGCAGTTCTTCCCGAAGCAGAAGAGGTTGATGTTGATATCAATCCTGATGATATTGAAACAGATACACTTCGTTCCTCGGGTGCAGGCGGTCAGCACGTTAACAAGACCGAGTCTGCTATCCGTCTTACCCATAAGCCCACAGGTATTGTGGTTATGTGTCAGGACGAAAGGAGTCAGCATAAAAACCGTGACAAGGCTATGAAAATTCTTCTTTCAAGAATTTACGATATGAAAATGGCAGAGGCTCACGAAAAGGTTGCATCCGAAAGAAAAAGTCAGGTTGGCACAGGTGACCGTAGTGAAAGAATAAGAACCTACAATTATCCCCAGGGCAGAGTTTCCGATCACAGAATTAAACTTACCATCAATCAGCTTGAAAACACATTGAACGGAAATCTTGACGATTTCATTGATGCTTTAATTACCGCTGACCAGGCAGAAAAATTACAAAACCAGGAAAACTAAAAGGGTGATTGAAATTACTACTGAAATAATTAAAATAAACAGTAAAGAGGAATTCTCAAAACTGGATAAAGCAGCAGAAGCTATAAAAGATGGTCAGGTTGTGGCAATTCCCACTGAAACGGTATACGGTCTTGGTGCAAATGCTTTTTGTGAAAATTCAGCAAAAAAAATATACGAGGTAAAAGGACGACCTTCAGACAATCCTCTTATAGTTCATATTGCCGATATAGAGGAAGCCGTGGAAATTTCCAAAGAGCTTCCCGAAAGTTTTTATAAACTTTCGGATGCATTCTGGCCCGGTCCTTTGACAATGATTGTAAAAAAAAGCGAGAAAATACCTTATACGGTTACAGCAGGGCTTGATACAGTTGGAATTCGTATGCCCGACAATCCTTACACAAGATATATAATAAAAAAGTCAGGATGCCCCATAGCCGCACCCAGCGCTAATATTTCGGGAACGGTAAGTGCAACTGATGCACAATATGTATTTGATGATTTCAACGGAAAAATTCCTTACATAATTGACAGCGGAAATTCCAGAATAGGTCTTGAATCTACCGTAATAAATCTGACTCTTGACCCACCGGTAATACTAAGACCGGGGAAAATAACATTAGAGGAAATAAGAGAATACATTCCCGATGCAGTTTACCATTCCTCTCTTATTGAAGAAGATGACGAAATTGAAACCCCTGCATCACCCGGCATGAAATACAGACATTACAGTCCCTCCTGCCCTGTTATTCTTATAAAGGGCGGTTTAAGCACGGCTGAAAGGTATATTCTTGAAAATGTAAAAGAAAACGAGGCAGTTTTGTATTTTAATGAGCAAAAGAATATTTCTCACATTACTCCAAAATACTGTCTTGGAAGTTTTAGTGATTTAAATCAATGTGCCGAGCTTGTTTTTTCTTATTTAAGAGATGCGGATAAGGCAGGTTTCAAAAAAATATATATAACAGGTGTACCCGAAACGGGACTTGGTCTTTCCATTATGAACAGACTTAAAAAATCCTCGGGGGGAAATATTGTCACTCTTAAGGATATTGTCTTTGTGTGCACGGGGAACACCTGCAGAAGCCCTATGGCGGAATTTATCTTAAAAAGTTATAATATAGAAAATTTATATGTTAAGTCAAGAGGGCTTGATGTATGCTGTATGTCAGGTATGGCCTTTAATTCCATAAAAGCTCTTAAGGACAATGACATTCCTTTTGATGAATTTCATTCAACCCAGCTTACCTATGGAGATGTTGCCGATGCAGATTTTGTATATACAATGACAAATTCTCATAAAGATATTATCATAAGAGCTTTTCCCGAGTTTAAAAACAAAGTTATGACTTTAAAAGAGGATGGGGATATTGCCGATCCTTATATGCACTCATGGGATATTTATCAGGCAACCTTTGATGAAATAAGAATTGCCATTGAAAAGAGGTTTAAAGATGAACTTTAAAATTTCACCTTTGAGCTTTGATAACTTAGACGGAGTTTATGAGGTAGAGCTTTCTTCCTTTTCATCTCCCTGGTCAAAGCAGGCTTTTATTGATGAAATCAATAATCCCCTTGCCAGATATTTTGTTTTAGAAAATGAAAATGAGATTATAGGCTACGGAGGACTCTGGCATATTGTTGATGAGGGGCATATTACCAATATTGCAATCAAAAAGGAATTTCGCGGACAAGGCTTATCCAAGCTTATACTTAAAAGTCTTATTGAATATTACAAAGAAAATTCACTTTCCTTTTTAACCTTAGAGGTCAGAGAATCCAACAAGATTGCAAGAAATCTATATGAAAGTTTTGGCTTTAATATAATCGGAGAGAGAAAAAAATACTACGAAAATAATGAAACTGCTGTTTTATACAGCCTGGAAGGATAAAATATGAGTAAGCTTATTATGGGAATTGAATCCTCCTGTGATGAAACCGCCTGTGCAATAGTTAAAGACGGGCGTGAGGTTTTATCCAATATAATTTATTCTCAGATTGATGTTCACAAAGAATATGGCGGTGTTGTGCCTGAACTTGCATCCCGTCTTCATATTGAAAAAATTTCTTATGTTGTTGATATGGCTCTTAAAAAAGCAGAGGTTACCTTTGATGATATTGACGCCATCAGCGTTACTTACGGGCCCGGACTTGTAGGAGCTCTTTTATGCGGTGTATCTTACGCAAAAAGTCTTTCTTATGCTCTTAACAAGCCTCTTGTTAAGGTACACCATATCAAAGGACATATTGCGGGAAATTATCTTACCTATCCCGAGCTTGAGCCTCCCTTTTTATGCCTTGTGGTATCGGGAGGGCACAGTCACATTATTGAGGTAAAGGACTACAATCAGTACAATATCCTCGCAAAAACCAGAGATGATGCTGCCGGTGAAGCTTTTGACAAAATCGGAAGAGTACTTGATATTCCCTACCCCGGCGGTGCAACTATTGATAAAATAAGCTATCTGGGCGACAAGACTGCTATTGAATTTCCAAAGGTTACCTTTGACGGTTCTTGTGATTTTTCTTTCAGCGGTGTCAAAACTTCCGTTATAAATTACATACACAGAATTTCGCAGGGAAATCCCGAATTTACCCTTAAGGGATATGAAGATGTAATACTTAGTGAAATACTAAACGGAAACGGGGTAAAACAATATAAAAAAGATATTACAAAGGCAGATATTTTAGCATCCTTTACCGAGGCTGTTACATCTATTCTTTGCGATAACACCTTAAAACTCGCCAAAGAAAAAGGGTATAAAGAAATTGTACTTGCCGGTGGCGTTGCCTGTAATACGCACTTAAGAAATAAATTTGATACAGAATGTGCAAAACTTGGTATCACAGTAAAATATCCTAAGCCTGTCTATTGCACCGATAATGCAGCTATGATTGCTTCTATGGGATATTATTTATATAAAGAGAACTGCTTTGCAGACCTTAATCTTAACGCAGTTCCTTACATTGATATTGAAAACAGTTGAAAAAAATACAAATATACTATATAATTTAAAAATGATATATTAAAAAGGGGTTACATATATGAACGACATTATAAATAATGCCTGTGAGCATTTCAAAAAAGTACTTGAAGACCAGTTAAAGAGAGTTGAAATAATTAATTCAAGCAAGGATTTTGTTGACTTTGACAAGCTTGATACTATTGTTATCGGT
Organism: Clostridia bacterium; assembly: GCA_045658425.1. GTDB lineage: Bacteria > Bacillota > Clostridia > UMGS1840 > HGM11507 > SIG450. Next base: position 3,689 of record JAZOVB010000053.1, read on the forward strand.
ATATGCGGCGGTGACGGAATCGGTCCTCGTATAACAGGAGAAGCACAGCGAGTTCTTGAATTTTTACTAAAAGATGAGGTTAAATCAGGAAAGGTAAGATTTAATATTATTGATGATTTGACTATTGAGAAAAGAGCAGAGCTTAATGTGGCTATTCCGCCATCAGCACTTTCCGAGCTTAAAAAGTGTCACGTTATATTAAAGGGTCCTACAACTACTCCGAGAGCGGGAGACCCATGGCCGAATGTTGAAAGCGCCAATGTAGCTATGAGAAAAGAGCTTGACCTTTTTGCTAATGTAAGACCGGTTAAGGTTAAAGAACAAGGTATTGACTGGACCTTTTTCCGCGAAAACACTGAAGGCTCTTATGCAGTAGGTTCAAAGGGTATTCATGTCAATGATGATTTAGCTATTGACTTTTGTGTTACCACAACCGAGGGAACAGAGCGTCTTGCAAGAGCGGCTTTTGAATATGCTAAAAAGAATGGCAAAAAGAGAGTAACAATTGTTACCAAGGCTAATGTTATCAAAACCACAGACGGTAAATTCTTAAAGCTATGCTATGAGATGGCCAAGGAATATCCTGACATTCAGGTAGATGACTGGTATATTGATATTATGACTGCAAAGCTTGTGGATGAAAAGAGAAGAAATCAGTTTGAGGTTGTTATTCTTCCCAATCTTTACGGTGATATTATTACTGATGAGGCCGCAGAGTTCCAGGGCGGTGTAGGAACTGCGGGAAGTGCTAATTTAGGTAAGAAATATTCAATGTTTGAAGCTATTCACGGTTCAGCACCAAGAATGGTATCAGAGGGCAGAGATATTTATGCCGACCCTTGCAGTATGTTAAGAGCAACCGTTATGCTTTTAGAACATATAGGCTATACCCATAAGGCTAAGAAGCTTGAAGATGCCTTGAATATTTGTATGTTTGATGAAAAGAAGCTTCAGATTACCGGAAGAGATACCGGTGCTACCTGCAGTGAATTTGCAGATTATGTTATGGAAACTATTTCAAATATATAAAAAAACACCTGTGGCATTTTAAGGTGTTGAAAGGATTTATAATTTTATGAAAAATGAGAAAAAGATTTCAGAGGCAGTTATAAAAAGACTTCCCCGTTATTACAGATACTTAGGCGACCTTCTTTCAGAGGGAGTAGAGAGAATTTCTTCTAAGGATTTAAGTGAAATGATGGGAACCACTGCTTCCCAGATTAGACAGGACCTTAACTGTTTTGGTGGATTCGGACAACAAGGATACGGATATAATGTTCCCGTACTTTACGATGAAATAGGTGATATCTTAGGTACAGATAAGGAAAACTCAGTTATTATACTTGGTGCAGGTAATTTGGGGAAGGCTATTGCCAACTACACCAATTTTAAAAAAAGAGGATTTACAATTAAAGCAATATTTGATAAGGATGAAAACGTTATCGGCTCAAAGATAAATTCTGTCGAGGTGCTTGATATTGAAAAATTATCCGATTTCCTTAAGGAAACTCCGGTGGATATTGTTGTACTTTGCATTCCTGCCGCAGGAATAAAGAGTGTTATTGACATTGTGGTTAATTCCGATATTAAGGGAATATGGAATTTCTCTTACTTAGATTTAAAAGTTCCAAAACATATTGCAATGGTAAATGTTCATTTATCTGACAGTCTTATGACATTATCGTATAAAATTAATAAAAACAAATAATAATAAGAACAAAAACCTCTGGTCAGCCATCAGAGGTTTTTAATATATAGAGGATGATTTTATGAAAAATAAAGTATCGGAATATATAGAAATTATAATTGGAAGCATACTGTTTTGTATTTCGGTTATATGGTTTGCAGACCCTATGGGTCTTGTTATAGGAGGAATTTCCGGTCTTTCCATTATAGTAAAGGAATTTACCGCTATCCCCCTGTTTATTACTAACCTTATTTTAAATATCCCATTATTTTTAATTTCAGTTACACAAAGAGGCTTTAAGTTTATTTTTAAATCCCTTTTATCAGTTCTTCTGACTACACTTTTGCTTGAGGTTTTAACCTTTGTTAAAAACCCATTGAATGTATCCGATGACATTCTGCTCACCGCACTTATGACAGGTGCATTTTCAGGGGCAGGACTGGGACTTATTTTCCGTTCGGGAGCAACCTCAGGGGGAACGGATATGTTGGCTTCTATATTTAAGTATATAAAACCTCACTTTGATATTTCCCGTCTGCTTCTTATCATTGACGGGATTATAATAATTTTGGGTATGACCGTTTTCGGAGTTACAAAAGGATTATACGCAATAATTGCAGTTATAGTCTCAACAATGATTATAAATATTATTCTTGATGGTGTTCATTTTGCAAGAGGGGTTTTTATCATATCTGAAAAATATGAGGAAATATCAAAGGCAATATTCGATATACTTGAAAGAGGAAATACAGGAATTGATGCAAAGGGTATGTACACCGGTAAAGACAAAAAAATGCTCTTTGTAGTAGTTAACCCCAAAGAAACGGTATCTTTGCAGAATATAGTAAAAAGAATTGATTCACAGGCATTTATGGTCATATATGATGTACGGCAAACATTGGGTGAAGGATTTTTTGATTTTAAAGAGCTGGAAAATAAGCTCTGATATAAAATTCGGGATGTCCTGCTTCAAGCGAGACATCCCGATATTTTTATATTCTTTTTTCTGCAATTTCAAACAGTATATCCTTTAAGAATTCAGATGCGGAAACTGCACCCTTATCCCCTTCTTTTCTGGAACGAACGGCAACCTTGCCCTCTTCCATTTCCTTATCACCTACAACGAGCATATAAGGAACCTTTTCAAGCTGTGCAGCTCTTATCTTAAAGCCGATTTTTTCGTTACGGGTATCAACCTCAACACGAATACCATGCTTTTTGAAAGTCTGAGCAACCTCGTTTGCATACTCCTGATGAGCATCTGCAATAGGAAGAATCTTAACCTGAGTAGGTGCAAGCCAAGTTGGAAATGCTCCTGCATATTTTTCGATTAACAGTGCAAGAGTTCTTTCATAACATCCGATAGATGTTCTGTGAATAATATAAGGATTTTTCTTTGTACCGTCACTATCCACATACTCCATACCGAATTTTTCAGCAAGAAGCTGGTCAATCTGAATAGTAATCAGTGTATCTTCCTTACCATGAACATTCTTAATCTGGATATCAAGCTTAGGACCATAAAATGCCGCTTCTCCGATACCAACCTTATAAGGAATTTCCAGGTGATTAAGAATTTTTTCCATTATTCCCTGAGCTTCATCCCATTGTTCCACAGTACCGATATATTTATCTTTATTTTCAGGATCCCACTGAGAAAATCTATAAGAAACATCTTCATATAAACCTAAAGTTTTAAGCATATAAATAGCAAGTTCCAGACAACCTTTAAATTCTTCTTCAAGCTGGTCGGGAGTACACATTAAATGTCCCTCAGAAATAGTAAACTGACGCACTCTTATAAGGCCGTGCATTTCCCCTGATGCTTCGTTTCTGAAAAGAGTTGAGGTTTCGTTATATCTTAACGGTAAATCTCTGTAAGAACGCTGTTTATTAAGATAAGCCTGATACTGAAACGGACAGGTCATAGGACGAAGTGCAAACACCTCTTTATCCTCAGGATCACCCATTATGAACATACCATCCTGATAGTGATCCCAATGTCCTGAAAGCTTATATAAATCACTCTTTGCCATATATGGTGTTTTGGTAAGAAGCCAACCTCTTTCAGCCTCCGTATCTTCAACAAATCTCTGAAGAGTCTGAATAATCTTCGCACCCTTGGGAAGAAGAATGGGAAGCCCCTGACCTATAAGCTCGGAGGTAGTAAACAGTTCTAACTCTCTTCCTAATTTATTATGGTCTCTTTTCTTTGCTTCTTCAAGCTGTGTAAGATGAGCCGCAAGTTCATCTTTAGTAGCAAAGGCTGTACCGTAAATTCTCTGAAGCATCTTATTTTTTTCACTGCCTCTCCAGTAAGCACCGGTTGCAGTAAGAAGCTTATAGGCTTTAACCTTACTGGTATAGGCAACATGAGGACCTGCACAAAGGTCGGTAAACTCACCCTGCTTATAGAAAGAAATTACAGCATCCTCAGGTAAATCATTAATAAGCTCTATTTTATAAGGCTCATCCTTCATTAGCTCCAAAGCTTCATCTCTTGGAAGCTCAAAACGCTCAATTTTTAAGTTTTCCTTAACTATTTTTTTCATTTCAGCTTCAATTTTTTCTAAGATTTCAGGGGTAAAAGCTACCTCACTGTCAAAATCATAATAAAAGCCGTTATCAACAGCAGGTCCTATCGCAAGTTTAACAGACGGAAAAAGTCTTTTAACCGCCTGAGCAAGAACATGGGATGCGCTGTGTCTTAAAATCTGAAGTTCATTCATTTCATTCATTGTAATTTTCTCCTCTTTTATAAAAAATATCCCTGAAAAGCCTGTTACAGCTTTTCAGGGATGCATTAATTTGCACGGTTCCACCCTGATTGCACTTATGTGCCACTTAATTACCTTTAACGAAAAGGGTACGGCAAGTATTACTCGTTATCTTTCACACTTGCGGCTCCAAAGCGGTGTTCACAAAAAGCAGGCGGGAAAGCTTCCAGCCAACGGCTCCCCTCTCTGATACGCTTTACGCTTATTGCTACTGTCTTTATCATAGCCTTTATTTTATTTTACCATTTTAAGAGTTATTAGTCAAGTTTTTTATAAAAATAAAGTATTATCAATATTTTCAAAAGAAAGTTCAGGATATTTCTCCATAAGTTTATTTTTAATTATATCATCACTATATCCGTCTGATGCTGACATTTTTCTGATTTTTCCAAAGCCTTTTATATAAAGGAATATCATTAAGCCTAAAAATATAATCAATCCTCCCGGAGCATCGGTAGTGGTACAACAATGATTATAAAAACCGTGAATGATAACAGGGATAAAAAGACTTAAAAATCTGCTTTGTTTATAATTTACCTTTCTTACAGATTTTATATGTTTTTGTCTTTCAAGCTCCTTTTCAATTTTAAATATTTTTTTATTTAATTGCCATTCGCTGTAATAAAGTCCCATAAAAACAGCAAAAAACATGTGTCCGGGAACTGATAAAACCGCTCTCAATATACCAACGGTTACGCCGTTATTTGTAACATAAAGTATATTTTCAAGTGCTGCAAAGCCCAAGGACACAAAAATTGCATATATGAGTCCGTCATAGGTACAGTTTAAGTTTTCATTACCGGAGGTTTCCATTATTAAAATAAGCCATTTTAACCCTTCCTCCACCAAAGCTATTGCAAATACATAATAGAGAAAATTATATAAGCTTGTGTTATGAATAGGATAAAAAATATTTTCTACAACTTTTTCCAATATCCCCTCTAATGATGCTGCTGGAAAACAGCTTAAAGCTCCCAGTAAGAACAACATCGCCAGTAACCCCAAAGGCTCTTTTTCCACCCTGTCTTTACAATATGTATAACCGCATAAAACAAAAGCAGGTAACAAAGCAAGTAAAATAAGGTAAATCATTATACTTCTCTCCTTAATGTTTTTAAATAGAGTTTTTTATCTTTTGAAATTCTTAAGCTTTCATTAGCCTTGGTAATAGTTTTATTGTGAGTCCACTTATCAAGCACTCTTTTTTCAAGACAGGGTACGGTTTTTTCATACTGCTTATAAAGGGCAGTTGCAAAATACCATGCTCTCATCATATTTACATAGTATTCTTCGCTCTTAATATCAGCAACCAGTTTAAGATATTCTTCCTTAAAATTTTCATCAAGATAAAAACTCATTAAAAGATTAATTCCATACCTTTTAGTATAGGTATCCTCTGATTCAATCCATCTTCTGATATGTGTTAAAAGCTTTTCCGGTTCTTTTTTTAATATTTTCGGCTTTAACATATCGCATGTTGCCCAGTTATTTATATATGGTAAAAATTCATCAAGCTTTTCAATACACTTATCAAAATCATTTTCCCGTTCTATTAAAAAAGCGTGTAGATTATTTTCCTCGTAATAGGTATGAGGAAGTGAACTTAAAAATTCTTCATATCCGGTAAGGGTTTTTGCAAACTTTCTTAAAAGCGGAATTCTTATTCCTATAACAGTATTTTTATCAACGGTAGGCATAAGAGAGGCTGAAAATTTTTTATATTCCTCTTCTCCCATTGAAATAAGAGTTTTAGTAATTTCTCTCATATTTTATATGCCTTTTCGGTAGGAATTGCAGTTATAATTCCATTTGCTTTAGAATTAATTCCGAATTCTCGGTTTACATCCTCCATTATCTGCTTACTTGTTTTTAAAGGCGCTAAGATAAGAAGAAGCTCTCTTTCCTCGTCAATTTCAACATTTTCCAGTGCTGCCACAAGCTGAGTATCCGCAAGTCTGCCTTTAACAACAGTTCCGCCTGTTGCACCCGCTTTTCTTGCGACCTCCATTACATTGTCCGAATAACCTTCATTAACTGATATTAAAATCAAATTGTTATGGTGTTCGTTTTTCATAGGTCCGTTTCCTTTCTCAGATACGCTGTTACTGTTATAGTTTAAAAGCTCTGTAAGTACTCTGCCGGCGGCACTTGTTTTAAGTATAATCATAAGTCCGCCGTACTTATTATGGCTTTCAAAAGAGGTTCCGAAATCACTCATCATTTCCTTAACTGTACTTTCGGATGCCAGACTTATAACTATATCCTTATCATTTGACCCGAGACCGAATATATCCATCATTTCGGTAGGTGCAGTACCATAACCTACACATTGAAAATTCATCCGTATATTAATATTCTCTAAAACCTTTATAAGCTTTTTACCTTTATCGCGTTCCAGAATTGACAAGAGTATCATCAGGCGTTTATTCATTTATATCCATCTCCCCGTCAAAAAATATAATATCATCCTTTATCATACCTATTTCAGTATTAAGCTTTTTAATTCGGTGAATATGTCTTCCTCTTTCATACAAGCCTAAAATCTGAATGGTAATAAGCGGAGTCATAGCAATCATAGCAACTATACCGAATGCGTCAGTCATTACATTACCGCCTATTGCTTCACAAGCCCCCATAGCAAACGGAAGCATAAATGTAGATGTCATAGGTCCGCTTGCAACTCCGCCCGAGTCAAAAGCAATACCTGTATATATACTTGGAACAAAAAAACTGATAAGCAGAGATACAGCATAGCCAAAAAGTAAAAACGGCATTACAGATATACCTGTAAGTACTCTTAACATTGAAATGCCAACCGATACCGATACACCGATTGAAAGAGCCACTGCTACCGATTTTTGAGTAATTGCACCTTTAGTTATTTCACTTACCTGTCTTTTCAATGTATGAACAGCAGGTTCGGCAGATACAACAAAATATCCCATTATCATACCAATAGGAACCAACATAATACTAAACGAACTGTCAGCAATATAGGCACCTATCAATCTTCCTGCCGGCATAAAACCCACATTTGCCCCCGTAAGAAAAAGAACCAGACCGATATAGGTATATATAAAACCAACAGACATTCTTAAAATATTATGCGAATGAAATCTTCGGGTTATAAGCTGATAAACAACAAAAAGCAATACAATGGGAATAAAAGCACCTGCTACTTCCTTTGCATAAATTGGCAAAGCAATTACAAATTGTCTGAATGCATCAATAGTGGTTACTATATCAGCAATTTCGTAGACTGCAGTTTCCGGATGGGGTTTAAAAAATATACTTAACAAAAGAACCGAAAGTATTGGTCCGATACTGCAAAGTGCAACCAGGCCGAAGCTTTGCTCACTTGCATTTTTACCTTTTTTGGCAGATGCAAGACCTGCTCCGAGTGCCATAATAAACGGTACTGTAATAGGACCTGTGGTAACACCGCCCGAGTCAAAAGCAGTAGGAACAAATTCCTTTGGCGCAAAGAATGATAAAGTGATAATAAGAATATAAAAAATCAAAAGCAGACTTCTTAAGGATAATTCTTTTTTATTTCGTATAAGAGTAATACTTAAAAAAATGCCCACACCAATTCCAACACATACAATAAGCATTGCATTTGGTATGGTTGGAACCTGCTCGGCAAGAACCTGTAGGTCGGGTTCTGAAACAGTAATTAAAAATCCGAGAACAAAGCATATTAAAAGAGGAATTATCAGCATCTTACTTTTACTTAGAGATTTACCGATACCATCCCCTAAAGGTTCCATAGATATCTGAGAACCAACTGTGAAAAAACTCATACCTATAATCAGAAGAATTGTTCCGAATAAAAACAACACGAGAACACCTGCTTTAAGTGATACACAGGTGACACAGAGAATAAGTACTATAATCGCAATTGGTAAAACTGAAGTCAACGACTCCCTGATTGATGTGAAAATATGGGACATTTTTTAAAAACCTCAATATATAAATATCATTTAATTACAAGCTGTAACACATATCAGTATACCACAAAAACACTTACAAGTCAATCAGTACACATTTTTTATTACATTTATAATAATATAATTATATAATACATAAACTAATAAAAAAGCGTATTATAAAACGCAGATTGGAGTTTTTTTATGAAAAGTGAAACTAAAAACAATATTCTTAAGATAATTTTATTTATTTTAATTCCCATTATTCCCGGATTTTTAATCTCTGTCCCCATTAATATTCCCGAAAAATATGCTCTATTGGTTAAACCGCCTCTTGCGCCTCCATCAATAGTTTTTCCCATCGTATGGTCAATCCTTTATATTCTTATGGGAATAGGCTCATATCTTGCTGTTAAGGCATCAAAAGAACAAGGGAAAGCAATTTCAAAGGTAATTACCCCTTATGCCGTACAGCTCATTTTAAACCTTTTATGGACACCTGTGTTTTTCGGACTTTCAGAGTTTTTCTTAGGGGCAATAATTTGCGTTTTACTTGTATTTGCAATTATATGGATGATTATTTCTTATTACAGGGTAAGCCCTCTTGCCGCATATTTACAGATACCTTATCTTATATGGAGTGTATTTGCCTCCTATTTAAGTATAGCGATATATCTTCTTAACTGAAAACAGAGTGTAAAAAGTCTTTACTTTTTACACTCTGTTTTCAGTTATCTTTTCTTATTTCCTTAGGCGATATAGAATATTTCTGTTTGAAAAGCTTTGAAAAAAACGACAGGGTATTAAATCCGGATTCATAGCATATATCCGTAATAGGACGCTTGGTAAATACAATCAGCTTCATTGCATATTCAAGACGGATATCGTTAAGATATTTATTAAATGTTGTTTTAAGATTATGGCTGAAAATATTTCTTAACACATTATCCGAACAGCCAATCCCTTTCGCACAGGACTTTACCGAAATATCCGATTTGAAATTTTCCCTGATATATATAGCGGCACGGTTAAGTCTTTCGTTGGGAGATTGTTTGTTTTCACAATTTTCAGAGCCAAGAAGAAGAACAATAAGCTCCTCTATAAGACAAAAAACATAGGCTTTTGAAAGCTCGGTTTCCTGATTGCTGACACGATCCAGAAGAGTATTCAAAAAATATTCTGCATTTAAAAAATCTTCTTCGGAAAGCACTCCTGTTAACGGAATACTCATAACATCAAAAAAAGAGCACAAATTTTTCTTTAAATACAAAGAAGAAAAATCAATACACATATATTCAATGGGTTGTGTACTGCTGATATTTATAAAATCGGTATTACCGTATATACAAAAAGCGCCTTTTTTTATTTTTATATTATCCGAGCTATTCAAAGATAAAAGCCCTTCCCCTTTTTTTACAATAATTATTGAATAATCGGAGCAGGCAGTAAGCTTTGTATTCTTCTCTTTTATACAGGAGATGCTCACATCATTAATATAATTCATAGTTATTCCTTATTTTTTATTTTTTTTCGGTAGTTATTGGGTGAAATACCATATTTCTCTTTGAAAACCTTAGAAAAATATTCCAGAGAATTAAATCCCGAATCAAGACAAATATCCTTAATGGAAAGATTTGTATGCCGTATTTGCGAATATGCATATTCAAGCCGTAATTTCATAACATATTCCTTAAAGGTTATACCAAGGTGGGTAGAGAAAATATGACTTAAGTGGTTTTTGGAATAATAAACTGCATCCGCAACCTCTTTTAAAGTAAGCTCTTTATTAAAATTAGTCTGAATATAGAGCAGCATTTCCTTTAATCGGTTGGGGGTATTTTTTATAATATTATTCTGTAGGTTCTCACTCATAAGAATAAAAATCTGCTTAATAAGATTTGTGCACATTAAGTCCTTTCCCCGCCATTTTTCCTTATTATACTGAGAAAGAAGTATATTTAAAAGCACTTCAACATCTTTTCTTTTATTCTTATCAAGATGCATACTGACAGGACATAAATTCAGATTAACAATATCAGTAAGATGCTGCATATAAAACAGGTAATCAATTTTAATTCTTAAATATTCACATTCAACATTATCATCCGGTGCAATCTTATGAAAATCAGTTGGGGACAAAAGGGCAAAATCGCCTTTTTCAAAAGGGTACTCATTGAAATTTATATTGTGAATTCCGTGACCTTTATTAAAATAAATCATTTCATAATCACGATGCCAGTGAAGATGCTTAAAAAGCATATCCCGAAAATTATTACAGCATTTTACCGTATAAGATTCGTCAATCGGCATACATTTTAAATAAACTTCATCCATACCAATCCCCCCCTTCTTTCAAGTTTAACCTATATATATTTTTTTTACTTTGTTTTTTTTAATATTAAGTTAATATTTTATACGAATTTATATTATTCTCTTTAACTGACAAAAAGAGTTGTTTAAAAAATTTACTTTTAAACAACCCTTTACTAATTTACTTATTCGGGATAACTGTACCTACTATTTCGGATATATTTGAGATATTATTATCTATTGTATATTTTCTTAAACCTTCAACAATATTAGGTGCAGTAAACGGATCGATAAAGTTTGCAGTACCCACAGATATAATATCCGCACCTGCAATCATAAATTCAACCGCGTCCTCCCAGTTAGAAATTCCGCCCATACCGATTATAGGCAATTTAACGGCATTTCTTACCTGCCATACCATTCTTACCGCAACAGGCTTTACACAAGGGCCTGAAAGTCCACCCATATTATTAAATAAAACAGGGCGTTTGGTATTTATATCAATTCTCATTCCCAAAAGAGTATTGATTAGCGACAATGCATCTGCCCCACCTGCTTCTGCAGACCTTGCAATTTCGGTTATATCAGTAACATTGGGAGTAAGCTTTACAATCAAAGGCTTACGGCAATGTTTTTTAACCTCGCTTGTTATTTCCTCTACCATTTTAGGGTCGGTTCCGAAATTAAGACCGCCTTTTTTTACATTTGGACAGGAAATATTCATTTCAATAATATCAACGGAGGAATCGGATAAAATTTCTACCATTTCGCAGTATTCCTCTACGGTATTTCCTGAAATATTGGCAATAAGGTTTGTATCAAATCTTCTGATAAAGGGCAGCATATCCTTAACAAAGGTCTCAACACCGGGATTCTGAAGTCCCACGCTGTTTAATATCCCCATAGGAGTTTCTGCAATTCTTTTTGGTGGATTTCCCTGACGGGCTTTAAGGGTAAGACCCTTTAACGCCATACCGCCCAATTGGGAAACATCATAATATTTATTATACTCTGTACCAAAGCCAAAGGTCCCCGAGCTTGTTATTACGGGGTTTTTAAATTCAACACCGCAAATTGATGTTTTTAAACTGCTCATAGTATCACCTCGCTTGCATTAAATACAGGACCATGACTGCAAACATGGGCATAGGTATATCCTTCCTCAAGTTCACTGTCTTTTACGGGGGTTGCACAGCAAAGGCATGCTCCTATACCGCAGCCCATTCTTTCCTCCAGGGAAACCTCTAAGAAAATACCGTGCTTTTCAGCTATTTCCTTTACGGCTTTTAACATCGGCATAGGTCCGCAGGCAAAAATTGCATCTACATCCCCTTTACCGATAACTTCCCGGAGAACTTCGGTTACAAGACCTTTTCTTACATAGCTTCCGTCATCGGTTGTTATATAAAGATTACTGCACACCTTTTTGAAATCTTCTTCCAGAGTTACAAAGTCTTTGTTTCTGAAGCCTAAGATTGCATCGGCATTACCAAGTTTTTTAGCAGTTTGCAATAACGGATAAATACCTATTCCGCCACCTATAACAACAGGATGCTTATATTCCTTGTTAACCGAGAAGCCATTTCCCAAAGGACCTAATATATTCAGCTTATCCCCCACTTTGAATTTAGACAGGGCATCTGTTCCCTTTCCTCTTACCTGGAAGATAAAGCGAAGGGTATTGTTTTTAATTTCGCAGATACTTATGGGGCGTCTTAAAAACACTGAGTTATCACATTTTACATGGATAAACTGACCTGCTTTAGCATCCCCCAATTTATTATCTGCGTCAATAATAAATTCAAAGATCCCCTTGACAATTTCCTTTTTACTTAAAATTTCTGAAATTATTACTTCACTTATAGCCATATAAATTCACCTTATATTGTAGTAATATCGATAATTGACGGGTCGTTATTGTTTTTCTTTTTATCAAGAAGAATTTTACCTACTGCTCTTGCAGTATCTAAAGAGGTAAAACAAGGAATACCATGTTCAACGGCAAGTCTTCTGATTTTAAAGCCGTCTGTTTCTTCTTTACGGCCTCTTGTAGGTGTATTGATAATTACATCAAAGCCGTTTCTTCCCAAAATATCAACAACATTATTTTCACCGTCTGCAATTTTCTTTACAACACTTGCCGCAATAAAGTGATTGTTAAGAACATTTGCTGTTCCTGCAGTAGCGTAAATATCAAAGCCAAGCATTTCATAGATTGCGGCAATATCAATTATTTCCTGCTTGTCATTATCCTTTACGGATATAAATATTTTACCCTTATCCTTAATGTTTATTCCTGAAGCTATTACACCCTTATAAAGAGCTTCATCAAAGGTTTTGGCAATACCTAAAACCTCACCTGTTGATTTCATTTCGGGACCTAATGTAGCATCAACTCCGTGAAGCTTTTCAAAGGAGAATACAGGTACTTTAACACATGAAAATTCGCTTTCTTTGTAAATTCCTGTTCCATAGCCTAAATCCTTAAGAGGAGTTCCTAAAATTACTTTAGTTGCAAGGTCAACCATCGGTACTGTCGTTACCTTACTTATATAAGGAACTGTTCTTGAAGAACGTGGATTTACCTCAATAATATAAACTTCATCATTATAAATTACAAACTGAATATTTACAAGACCTTTTACATTAAGTGCCATTGCAAGGGCTTTTGTATAATCATAAATAATATTCTTTAATCTGTCGGATATGGTTTTTGCAGGGTAAACGGATATACTGTCGCCCGAGTGTACACCGGCTCTTTCAACATGCTCCATAATACCGGGAATTAAAATATCCACACCGTCACAGATTGCATCAACCTCTACCTCTTTACCTAAAAGATACTTATCTATAAGAATAGGATGTTCTTTTAATTCAGACTGAGATGTAATGATTTTCATAAACTCTTTAATATCATTGTCACAATAAGCGATTTCCATACCCTGACCTCCTAAAACATAGGAAGGTCGAACCAGTACCGGATAACCTAACTTATTTGCAACACTTAAAGCTTCCTCTTCGGTAAATACAGTATCTCCCTGAGGACGTTTGATATTTAATTTTTCAAGAATTTCGTCAAACTTTTCTCTGTCCTCAGCAGCATCGATATCCTCTAATTTAGTACCTAAGATTTCAACTCCAAGCTCAGTCAATGCTTTGGTAAGCTTGATTGCAGTCTGACCGCCAAACTGAACGATTGCTCCGTCAGGCTTTTCGGTATTTACAAGATGCTTCATATCTTCCTTGGTTAAAGGCTCGAAATAAAGCTTGTCAGCTGTATCAAAATCGGTACTTACGGTTTCCGGATTATTATTGGCAATAATAGTTTCATATCCCTCTTCCTTAAGCGCCCATACACAGTGAACCGAACAATAGTCAAACTCGATACCCTGACCGATTCTGATAGGACCTGAACCCAGTACAAGAATTTTCTTTTTATCTGTTCTTACACTTTCGTTTTCTTCATCATAGGTAGAATAGAAGTATGGAGTTTCCGCTTCAAATTCACCTGCACAGGTATCAACGATTTTATAGACTGCATCTTTTTCAAAATCACATTTTTTACCTGCAAGAAGTTCTATAACCTCGTTTAAGAAGCCCATTTTCTTAGCTTCAATATAGGTTTCTTCATCTAAGTTTTCTTTTATTTTTTCTTCCATATCAATAATGTTTTTAAACTTCTTTAAGAAGAATAAATCCATTTTGATTTTCTCCGAAATTTCTTCAATAGTTACTATATGTCTTCTTAAGCCCTCGCAGATTGCAAAAATTCTTTCATAGTCCATAGTAAAGATTTTTGCTCTGATTTCCTCATCGGATAATTCATCAAAGGCTTCCAACCATAAGTGTTTTGTACCGATTTCCAATGAACGTACAGCTTTCAAAAGAGCACTTTCAAGGTTATTGGAAATAGACATTACCTCGCCGGTTGCTTTCATCTGAGTTCCTAACGCCTTCTGGGCATTAACAAATTTATCAAATGGGAAACGCGGAAATTTTATAACACAGTAGTCAACTGTAGGCTCAAAGCAAGCATAGGTTTTCTTGGTAACTGCATTAACAATTTCATCAAGTGTATATCCGATAGCTATTTTAGATGTAACCTTTGCAATTGGGAAACCAGTTGCCTTTGAGGCTAATGCTGAAGAACGGCTTACACGGGGATTAACCTCGATTACTGCGTATTCAAAGCTTTCAGGATGAAGTGCAAACTGAACATTACATCCACCCTCTATCTCCAAAGCGGAAATAATATTAAGTGCTGCACATCTAAGCATCTGATATTCTTTATTTGCTAAAGTAAGCGCAGGAGCAACAACCACACTGTCACCCGTATGAACACCAACAGGGTCGATATTTTCCATACTGCAGACAGTAATTGCATTATCCTTAGCGTCTCTTAATACTTCAAACTCTACTTCTTTCCAGCCGGAAATACATTTTTCAATTAAAACCTGGGTAACACGGCTTAGTCTTAAACCATTAGTGGTGATTTCTCTTAATTCTTCTTCAGTGTATGCGATACCGCCGCCTGTACCACCTAATGTATAAGCGGGACGGACAATTACAGGAAGTCCTATTTCCATAGCAAAATCCATTGCATCCTCTAATGTGTTTACAACCTTGGAGGCAATACATGGCTGATTGATGCTTTCCATAGTATCCTTAAATGCCTGTCTATCCTCTGCTTTTTTAATGGAGGATACACTTGTACCAAGAAGTGTTATTCCGTGTTTTTCAAAAAAGCCTTCTTCCGCAAGTTCCATTGCAAGGTTAAGACCTGTCTGCCCACCAAGAGCAGGAAGCACACTGTCAGGCTTTTCTTTTAAGATAATTCTTTTTACTGTTTCAACATTAAGAGGCTCAATATACACATGGTCTGCAATATTTGAGTCGGTCATAATGGTTGCGGGATTAGAGTTAATCAAAACAACCTCTAATCCTTCCTCTTTCAAGGAACGACAAGCCTGAGTTCCTGCATAGTCAAACTCTGCGGCCTGACCTATAACGATAGGACCCGAGCCGATAACCAGAACTTTTTTTATACTTTCCTTTTTAGGCATTTTCATTACCTCCCATCAAGCTAACAAATTTATCATACAGATAGGAAGTATCCTTATTCACATCAATAGGCTCCGGATGGAACTGTACTGAAAAGGCAGGAAGATTTTTATAAATTATTCCCTCAACTGTATCGTCATTTATATTTATATGTGATATTACTGCTTCGTTTTCATTGATTTGTGTTACTGTATAGCCGTGATTCTGACTTGTTATATGAGTTCTTCCTGAATCAAGGTCTTTTACCGGCTGACTTGAGCCTCTGTGACCATACTTTAATTTTTCAGTTTTACCGCCCATTGCAAGTGCCATAAGCTGATGACCAAGCTCAATTCCGAACATTGGGATTTTTTTATCCATAAGCTTTCTTATTTCACCAATAACTCCTGTAAGCTCATTAGGATTTCCCGGTCCGTCAGACAGTATTATGCCGTCCGGCTCGAAGCTTAAAGCTTCTTCACTTGTTGTATTGTAAGGTACAATGGTAACCGAAAGATTTCTTCTTTTTAAGCTTTCCAATACGCTGTTTGTAACACCGAAGTCGTATACAACAACATTCCCATTTGAATTTTCTGCTTCTGTAGTTTTATTTTCTTTTACAGAAACCGAGGAAACGGCGTCCTTTATTTCATAAGCTTTGATTTGGGAAAGCTCTTTTTCTTCATCAAAGTCTCCAATAATTATTTTACCGTTCATAGTGCCGTTATCTCTTAAATGTCTGGTAAGAGCTCTTGTATCAATATCGTAAAGTGCAACTATATCATTATCTTCAAGATATTTGGAAAAATCCCCTTCACACCTGAAGTTGTTGGGAAAATCACAGATTTCTCTTACGATTATTCCATCTGTATAAATTCCGTCTCTTGAAACATCCTCTTTATTCACACCATAATTTCCTATCAGCGGAAATGTTAAAACAACCAGCTGACCTTTATATGCAGGAGTGGTTAAAAGCTCCTGATAGCCCACCATGGAAGTACAGAATACTACCTCGCCCGTGGCATTTTTTATTTTACCCTTTGCCTTGCCTGAAAACTTTCTGCCGTCGGCAAGTAACAATGTTGCTTTCACTTTACAATCATTCCTTTCTTATACCTTGCTTTTATAGTTTTTACTTAATAAAAGAAATTTCGTCTCTCATTCTTATTGCTTCATCACGAGCCGCTTTTGCGTATTCTTCTTCTTTATAATTACCCTTTTTATATGCACACATAATTCCTCTGGAAGAGTTTATAATTGCACCAAGCCCCTTATCGTCAAATGCATATTTTATATCATCAGCACCGCCGCCCTGTGCGCCGTAACCGGGAACAAGGAAGAAAGTGTTGGGATTTGACTGTCTGATTTCCTTTAACTGTTCGGGATAGGTTGCACCGACAACAGCACCAACTCTTGAATAACCGTATTCGCCGATAGAGTCCTTACCCCACATATCAACAAGCTCTGCCATTTTTTCATAGATTTTTTTGCCGTCTTTTAATTCTAAATCCTGAAGCTCACCGCTTGATTTATTTGAAGTTTTTACAAGTACAAATATTGTTTTATTCCCGTCAAAAGTATTTACAAAAGGAGCAATACCATCTGTACCCAGATAACCGTTAACAGTTAAAGAGTCTGCACCAAAAGCAGGAGTTTTTACCGAGTCGGAAAGCTTTGTTTCACCAAGGTATGCTGTTGCATAGGCTTCACTGGTTGCGCCAATGTCATTTCTCTTACCATCCAATATTACATACATACCTTTTTCCTTTGCGTAGTTTATGGTTTCTAATAAAACCTCTTCACCATAAACACCATACATTTCATAATAAGCACTCTGTGGCTTAACCGCAGGTACTATATCGCAAAGGGCATCAATAAGTCCCTTATTGAATTCTAAAATTGCTAAAGCTGCACCCTTTAAGGTTTCGCCGTATTCTTTATAGTATTTAGCCTTTATAAATTCAGGCACATAGTCAATTTTAGGGTCAAGACCTGCAACTGTGGGATTTTTCTTTTCTATAATCTTTTTAATCAAAGAATCCATTTATATTTCCTCCAATACATCAATTCCGTCTACAAATACATTTTCTATTTTCGCTTCAAACTTAAAGCCGAAGTAAGGAGAGTTTTTACTTTTGGAAACTACATCCTCTTTTTTATACTCATACTCATTATCTACCGATGCGATAACAAGGTCAGCAACAGCTCCCTCTTTTATTTCGCCCCCGTCCATTTTAAAGAATTTATTGGGGTTGTAACTCATAAGCTTTATAATATCGCATAATTTCATTCCTGCTTTTTTATGAAGATAATGATATGCAACAGGAAAAGCTGTTTCAAAACCTATAATACCGTTTAATGCTTTATCAAATTCACAGTTCTTTTCATCTACATGGTGGGGAGCGTGGTCAGTTCCTATCATATCCAAGGTTCCGTCTTTCAAGCCCTCTATTATTGCTAAAACATCTTCCTCTTCACGAAGAGGCGGATTCATTTTTGCATTGGTATTAAATCCATCACACATTTTATCGGTAAGTGAGAAATAATGAGGACAGGTATCAGCAGTAACCTTAACGCCCTGCTTTTTAAATTCTCTTATAATTTCAACCGCACCCTTTGTACTTACATGGGTAATATGAACAGGAGTATCGGTATTTTTTGCTATTATAATATCCCTTGCGGTCATTGTTTCTTCTGCGGCTTTATTAGTTCCTCTTAAACCTAAATAAGTTGACATAAAGCCCTCGTTCATACAGCCACCGTCAACAAGGCTTAAATCCTCTGCGTGAGAGATAACGGGAAGCCCTAACATATTTGCATATATAAGCGCCTTCTTCATTAAAGCTGGGTCACAAACCGGTTTACCATCATCAGTTACGGCTATTATTCCTGACTTTTGCATTTCTCCCATTTCAGCCAGTTCCTCACCTTTTAAGCCTTTGGATATTGCACCTGACTGATATACTTTAATAACCGCTTTTTCACTAATTTTTTTATAAATATAGTCAATTACTGTTTTATTATCGGCAATGGGACTTGTATTCGGCATAGCAAGTACTGAGGTAAATCCCCCTTTAGCCGCACTTTTCGAACCGGTTTCAATATCCTCTTTATATTCATAACCCGGGTCTCTTAAATGACAATGGATATCAAAAAGTCCGGGGAATGCAATTTTCCCTTCTCCATCAATAATCTTGTCACATTTTTCGGCTTTTAACCCTTTACCGATTTTTTCAATTTTACCGTTATTTATAATTATATCGCATTTTTCTTCTTTATCGAAGTTAATGAGATTTATATTCGTAATTAAAGTTTTCATTTTTCTTCACCCTGCCCTTTTCTTGTGAGTAAATACAGCACTGCCATTCTTATTGCAACACCGTTTAAAACCTGTTCATCTATAAATGAACGCTCGTGACCGTAAATTCCCGAAGTAATTTCCACACCTCTGTTAACCGGTCCCGGGTGAAGGATTATTGCATCCTCTTTAGCTATTTTAATTCTTTCTTCGTTTACACCAAACAAATGTGAATATTCATCAAGACTCGGGAAAAGACCTTTTTTCTGTCTCTCCAGCTGAATACGAAGTCCCATAACAACATCCGCATCCTTAATAGCTTTTTCAACATCTGTATATGCTTTTACATTAAGCTTTTCAATTTCAACCGGAAGCAATGTTGACGGTGCACATAAGGTTACTTCCGCACCGAATTTATTAAGAAGATAAATATTACTTCTTGCAACACGACTATGTAACACATCGCCCACTATGGCAACTTTCAAGCCTTCTAATTTTCCTTTTTGCTCAATTATTGTATAAGCATCCAAAAGCGCCTGAGTGGGATGCTCATTCATTCCGTCTCCCGCATTTATAACAGAAGCATTTACATTTTGAGCAACAAGATGGGGCGCACCTGCTGACTGATGTCTTATAATAAGAGCATCATTTCCCATCATATCAATTGTTCTTGCGGTATCAATAAGGGATTCTCCCTTTGCAACCGAGGAGGAAGCAACCGCAACATTAGCGGCATTGGCACTTAAATACTTTGATGCAAGTTCAAAGGACAATCTTGTTCTCGTACTGTTTTCATAAAAAAGAGTAATAACGGTTTTCCCCTGAAGATGAGGAGTTTTCTTATTATTCTTTAGTATAATCTCCTTCATTATTTTAGCAGTCTTTAAGATTTCATTAATTTGATCTGCATTTAAATCTTTAATTCCAAGTAAGTCCTTTGGAAACTTCATTTTATGTATGCCCCTTTCAGTTTCTTTTTTATTAAACGGGACTGTATAAAGTACAGCCCCGTTTTATTGTTAATTATTCGTCCTTAGTAAACACATAGTCGTTGCCGGGTAATACGATATTAAGAACAATACCTAAAATTGAAGCAACTGCAAGTGAAGATAAGGAAATAGTTACTGCGCCGATAGTAAATGTAGCTGCTGAACCAAGACCTAATGCAGATACTAAGATAATAGCGGCGATTATTAAATTTCTGCTCTTTGTGAAATCAACCTGATTTTCAACAATATTTCTTACACCAACTGCGGAAATCATACCGTAAAGGATAAATGATACACCACCGATTACCGATGTAGGAATAAGTGATACAAGTGCTGCAAACTTAGGTGAGAATGAAAGAACGATTGCAAATAAAGCTGCAATTCTTATTACCTTAGGATCATAAACCTTTGATAATACAAGAACACCAGTATTTTCACCGTAAGTTGTGTTTGCAGGTCCGCCGAATAATGCAGCTAAAGCTGTAGCAACACCGTCACCGATTAATGTTCTGTGAAGACCCGGCTTTGCAATAAAGTTCTTACCAACAGTTGAAGAGATAGCGGAAATATCACCGATATGCTCCATCATGGTAGCAAGAGAAATAGGAATAATTGCAATAATAGAACTTAGAATCATAGATGTATTTGACCAGTCAATACCGCCGAATACTGTACCGTTCCATTTAATCGGGAAACCAATCCATTTAGCATCCATAAAATTCTGTAATGCACCATTATCAAAAAGGATAAGTGCAGGATTACCTGCAAGTGCAATATATGAACCGCCGTTTACTTCGATAGTTTGTCCGAAAAACAGCGCTAAAATTGCAGCAATAGCACAAGAGCCTAAAACACCTAAAAGAATAGGAATAATTTTAGCCATACCCTTACCCCAGATATTGAATACAACAATAATAGCCAAAGCTATAACTGCTATTAACCAGTTCTGAGTGCAGTTGTTAACAGCACTGCCTGCCAAGCCAAGTCCAATTGCAATAATAATCGGTCCTGTAACAACAGGCGGGAAGAATTTCATTACCTTGTTAATACCAACAAGCTTAATAAGACCTGCAAGAACAAGATAAACAAGACCTGCACAAGCAACGCCGATACATGCGTATGGAAGAAGCTGAGCATTGGTCATACCATTTGCACCGGCAATCGGCGCAATTGCACCATAACCACCAAGAAAAGCAAAGGAAGAACCAAGGAATGCAGGAACCTCTCCTTTTGTAACAAGGTGGAAGAACAAGGTGCCAAGACCTGCCATTAAAAGAGTTGTAGCAACATCAAGACCTGTAAGCAAAGGTACTAAAACTGTTGCTCCGAACATTGCGAACAAGTGCTGGAATCCTAATACAAAGGTTTTTCCAAGACCAAGTTCTCTGACATCATAGATGCCGTCATTGATTTTCTGTGACATTTTAAACCCCTCATTTCTTTTATTTTATTTTTTTTGCTCTAAAATAACCATATCTTCTCCGTCATGCTCGAAAACCTTTACATGAACAACCTCTTTTTTGGAGGTAGGAAGATTTTTTCCCACATAATCTGCGTGAATGGGTAGCTCTCTGTGCCCTCTGTCAATAAGTACCGCAAGTTGAATAAGCTTAGGTCTTCCAAGATCCATAACCGCATCAATTGCTGCACGGCAGGTTCTGCCTGTATAGAGCACATCGTCAACAAGAATCACTTTTTTATCCTGAATAGAAAATGGAATATCCGTTCCGTTTAAAACAGGATGCTCGTCCAATACGCTTAAATCGTCACGATAGAAGGTAATATCAAGGATACCAAAATCCACATCCACACCTTCATTTTCTCTTATTCTTTCCCTGATAAGCTTGGCAAGAGAAACGCCACGTCTCTGGATACCTATTAAACAAATATCCTCAAGGCCCTTATTTTTTTCAATTATTTCATAAGAAATTCTGGTTGCCGCCCTTTTTATCCCTGCACTGTCAAGAATAAGTTTTTCCATTTTCGCACCTCTTTTTTAAAAAATACCGTCTATCAAGCTGATAAACGGTATTATAATCCCATAGTCCAAACATATAACTTTTATAATATCGCCTTATCAGCCTCTCGGGACTAATTTAAAGGTCTTTTACTGTTAATTATTATACTACTTATATTTAAAAATGTCTATACTTTTTTTGATAATTTCTCCAAAATTTCGCAAAAATATCCGGGCAGGGGTGATGTAAAGGTCATTTCCTTGTCGGTAACCGGATGTCGAAAGGTTATTTTGAAGGCATGAAGAAGCTGACCATCCAGGTTGAATTTCTGTTTTTTGGGACCGTAAACATTATCTCCCAGGATTGGTTTTCCTATATGAGAAAGATGGACTCTTATCTGATGGGTACGCCCTGTTTCAAGAACACAATGCAAAAGTGTAAATCCCTCATATCTTTCCTTTACAAAGTAATGGGTTACCGCTTCTTTGGAATTTTTTAAAGTTACTGCCATTTTCTTACGGTCTTTTTCACTTCTGCCGATAGGGGCATTTACCGTTCCGTCTTCCTTAACCTCTCCTATAGCAAGGGCAAGGTATTCTCTTTTGGCAGAATGTTCCTTAATTTGTTCTGCCAAAGAAAGATGTGCACGGTTTGATTTTGCCACCAACAAGAGTCCTGAAGTATCTTTATCAATTCTGTGTACTATTCCCGGTCTTATTACTCCGTTGATTTCGGATAAAGAATCTTTACAGTAGCCCAAAAGTGCATTTACCAGAGTCCCCTCATAATTTCCTGCCGCCGGATGAACAACCATCCCTCTCGGCTTATTGATAACTAAAACATCATCATCCTCATAAACAATATCAAGGGGGATTTCTTCCGCCTTAACATCAAGGGTGACAGGATCGGGAATGGTAAATAAAATTTCGTCATTAACCTTTGGCTTGAAATTTGATTTAATCACAGCTCCGTTCACCGATACGAGCCCTTTTTCAATATAATTCTGAATATTACTGCGGGTAAATTCAGGGAAATAGCTAATCAAAAGTTTATCTATTCTTACTCCGCCCATATCCGCTTTAATTCGTTTTTCTTCCAAGTTTTTACTCCTTTGAAAATAAAATTACTCCGCATAAAAGAACGGCGCCTATAACTACAAAGCAGTCGGCAATATTGAACACGGGATAGTTTATTATTCTTACATCAATAAAATCAACAACATATCCCAAACGGATACGGTCAATTAAATTACCAATCCCCCCCGACATAATAAACACAAGGGAAAGCTTTAAAAGCTTACTTTCAGGCTTATATTTAATCAGGTAAAAAAGCATTGCAAATATAATAAGCAAGGTTACAATAACAAAAAACCATTGTTTATTCTGCAGTATACCGAAAGCGGCACCTCTGTTTTCCACATAGGTAAAATACAGTATATCTTTTATAACAGCGATTTCATTTACGGCAAATACTGTTTTTGCAATATATTTTGTAAGAATATCAAGAGCAAGTATCCCTATGGATATTAAAATATAAATTAACATTTTATTCCTCTTTTTTAAAAGGGAATGTAAAAAAACTCCAGACCACCAAAAACGAGATATATCAATAGTTTTGATATAGAAAACTTATCGAATTAACTATAAAAAGGTAAAGATTTTAAAAAAATCTTTAAAAATTAAGTTTTTGGTTATGAATAAACTTAGCCACTCGCTGTATCTCATACAGCTTCGGGTAACCCAAAATCAAAGATTTTGGCTAAGTTTATCCATTCTGAAGATTTTTTCCTATCCCCTATGAATTGTTTTTGGGACTGTAAATAAATTTACAGTCCCTTTTATATTATAAAATTATTTTAATGCCTCCGCACATCTTGCACATAGTGTAGGATGCGCACTGTCATTACCAACCGATGTTTTAATCATCCAGCATCTTTCACATTTTTCACCCTCTGCTGCGGTAACCTTAATTTTAAGTCCGTCAACATCCTCGGAGGAAATTGCAGTATCATCTGCATTTGAAAGACCGGCAAGTTTAACATCTGATACTATAAATACAGTTTCAAGGTCTTTTTCAATACTCTTTAGGAAGTCGTATAATTCGCCGTCAGCATAAAGACTTACCGAAGCGCCAAGAGAATGACCGATAATTTTTTCGCCTCTTGCAAGTTCAAGTCCCTTTGCAACAGCATCCTTGATTTTGGAAATTTTTTCCCATTTTGCAAGTAGTTCCACATCATTGAGCTCAGCTTTAAATGTTGGCATATCGTTAAATAATACAGAATATGCATCATCATTTTGGGTATGAGGCATTGCTTCCCAAATTTCCTCTGTGGTAAATGCTAACACGGGAGCAAGTAATTTAACTAAAGAGTCAAGCACAAGATACATAGCACTCTGAGCGCTTCTTCTTGCGAAAGAGTCTTTCTTTTCGGTGTATAGTCTGTCCTTTATTATATCAAGGTAGAAGTTTGACATATCAACAACACAGAAATTGTGTATTGTATGATAAAGGATATGGTATTCATAATCTTCATAAGCCTTAAGTGCTTTTTCAGTTACAGCATTTAATTTAACAATTGCATACTTATCAATTTCAAGCATATCCTTAAAATCTACCATATCTGTATCAGGATTGAAATCGTGAATATTACCTAAGATATATCTTGCTGTATTTCTTATCTTTCTGTAAATTTCAGAAATCTGCTTTAAGATATCCTGAGAAATTCTTATATCCGCTTTATAATCAGATGAGGTTACCCATAATCTTAAAATATCCGCACCCATTTTTTCGCAGACATCCTTGATAGGGTCAATACCGTTTCCTAAGGATTTGGACATCTTTTTACCGTCACCGTCAACAACCATACCGTGAGTAAGTACGGTTTTATAAGGTGCAACTCCCTTAGTTGCTACAGCTGTAAGTAAAGAGGACTGGAACCAGCCTCTGTACTGGTCATTACCCTCTAAATACATATCGGAAACCTGAACGCCCTCTCTTTCTTCGATAACCGAAGCGTGAGAAGAACCTGAATCAAACCATACATCCATAATATCGGTTTCTTTTTTGAATTTATCGTGACCACATTCGCACTTAATACCAAGATTTTTCAAGAATTCGTCCTGGTCAAGTGTGTACCATGCATTTGAACCTTCTTTTCCAAAAAGCTCTTTTATGCCGTCAATGGTTTTTTCGTTAATAATCGGCTTATTACATTTTTCACAGTAGAAAATCGGAATAGGAACACCCCATGTTCTCTGACGGGAAATACACCAGTCAGCTCTGTCCTGAACCATTCCTGCTATTCTTTCTTCTCCCCATTCAGGAACCCACTTAACATTTCTTATTGCTTCAACCGCTTTATCCTTGAAAGCGTCAATAGAAGCAAACCATTGTTCTGTTGCTCTGAAGATAATAGGATTTTTACATCTCCAACAATGAGGATACTGATGGGCAATTTTAACACTCTTTAAAAGATGACCTGTTTCATCAAGCTTAATGGCAATTGCTTTATTTGCATCTTCATATTTAAGACCTGCAAACTCCCCTGCTTCCTCAGTCATACAACCCTTATCATCAGCAGAAACAATGATAGGTAATTCTTTATAATTCTGACATACCAAAAAGTCATCCATACCAAATCCCGGAGCGGTATGAACACAACCTGTACCTGCTTCCAGAGTAACATGGTCGCCGTTTATGATAAGTGATTTTCTGTCAAGGAATGGATGCTGACACCAGATGCCCTCAAGTTCGCTTCCTTTAAATTCTTTGATCAAGCTGTATTCTTCTATTCCGATAGTAGCAAAAACATTTTCTGCCATATCCTTAGCAATAATAAGATTACCCTTTTCGGTTTTAAATACACCATAATCAAAATCTTTATTTAAACATATAGCAACATTACCGGGAAGAGTCCAGGTAGTTGTTGTCCATATTACAAAATATGCATTGTCAATTCCGTCTAAAATGCCATTTGCATCGTCACATACAGCAAATTTAACATAGATTGAGTAGGTTTTATCTTCCTGATATTCAATTTCAGCTTCCGCCAAAGCAGTCTGACAGTCAGGACACCAGTAAACAGGCTTTAAACCCTTATAAATAATTCCTTTTTTAGCAATTTCTCCGAAAACTTCAATCTGACGCGCTTCAAATTCAGGCTGATAGGTAATATAAGGATGTTCAAAGTCACCTATTACACCTAAACGCTTGAACTGTTCAATATGATTATTGATATAGCCTTCAGCAAAGTCCTTACAAACCTCTCTGAATTTAACAGGTCCTGCTTCAAAACGATTTACACCCATTTTTTTGATAGCCTGGGTTTCGATAGGAAGACCGTGAGTATCCCAACCGGGAATATAAGGAGTTTTAAACCCTGTCATAGCCTTATGCTTAACAACAATATCCTTAAGAATTTTATTTAAAGCATGACCTACATGAATATCCCCGTTTGCAAACGGAGGTCCGTCGTGAAGTATAAATAAAGGCTTGTCTTTATTTTTTTCAAGAAGCTTATTATATAAGTCTTTCTTATTCATTTCTTCTAAAAACTCAGGTTCTCTTTTATTAAGATTGCCTCTCATAGGGAACTCGGTTTCAGGAAGATTAAGTGTTACTGAGTAATCCTTTTCCATTGTATTTCAATCCTTTCGGTTATATTTCAGCTAAGATTTTAAGCTGTTCTTCCACCATTGTTTTTAATTTTATTTTATATATTTCAAATTCCTTTTCCAACGCTTCCTTACGGGTTGTCAGTTCAGAAATTTCCTGTTTTGCATTAAGTATACTGTCAGCCGCCTTGTTTTCAGCCTCTTTAACAATATTATCAGCTTTAAGACGGGCTGTAGTTTCCACCTCTGCCGCAATATTATGAGCGGTGGCTATTGTATCGTGAAGCGCACTTTCTATTTCTTTATATTCTTTTACTGCTTCGGACAGCATATTTATCTTGTCGTTAAGTGCAATATTCTGTCTGTACAAGGAATCGTATTCACTTGCGATAAGCTGTACAAACTCATCAACCTCATTTTTTTTATATCCTGCAATACCTTGTGAAAATTCCTTACTGCGTATTTCAACCGGTGTAATCATAAATATGCCCCCCTACATATATTTTTTTATACTTACAATTATTTTACCTTTTTTACTCATACCGTTTTCTTCCAAAAAAACAATCTTCCCTTTTCCCTTAAGGGTTATTTTTTCATTCTCCTTAACACGGTAATCCTTAGCTGTTACCACTCTGCCTCCTGCAGTCACTCTCCCGCCCGAAATATAATTTATGGCATCGCTTCTTTTTATATTAAAGCCTCTGCTGACAATAAGGTCCAGCCGCATAGATTCAACCGTGGCGGATATTATTTCACTTTTTTCTTCCCCTGACGAAATTTCACCCTCATACACCCTTACACTTACCCCTTTATTTCCGACTTTAGTAAGGTTGTAAATTATATAATCGGCTATTTCTTCTTTGACAAAAATATAGCATTTATCCGAAATAAGAATATCCCCAACTGTTTCTCTTTTTATTCCGAGTCCCATAAGTGAACCTAAGAAGTCCCGATGGGAAAGCTTATCAATATCACGCCCTGTTATTTCAAGACAGGTAATGGGAAAAAACACATTATCCTCATTCGCCAAAAAAGCAGAAATAACTCTTTCTGCTCCAGGATAGCCTCCGAAGCTTACCATTTTAACATCCATCTGAGATGAAAAAGCAATTTCGATAAGCTGAGTTTTTTCCTCTCCGAAAAAATCAGAGTATGTATTATAATTTTTTAAAGAAGCTTTGCGGTAATCATCAAAAAGACGGGAAAGAAGCAGCTTCTCCTCGTCATTTTGCGCATTATATAGTACAGTTTCCTTTTTTATCATATACTCTTAGTTACTGTACGGAAATACCATTTTACTTCTTAAAATTTCATCCTTTACATCGCCACCCATAATTCCCACATTATAAGGTGCAATAAGGAAAATGCGTTCAGCAATCTTCTGAATACTTCCGTCAACTGCATAAACTGAGCCTGTGAGAAAGACAACAATTCTTCTTGCAACCGGAGTTTCAACATTCTCTAAATTAATCACAACAGGTTTTTTAGCCTTTAAGTGATCTGCAATTTCCGTTGCATTTTCAAATGAATTAGGAGTATAAACAACTACCTTAAGCTGAGTGGTTGTGTGAATATTTACCACCTTGTTTTTCTTAGGGCTTACCGAATAGG
>JAZOVB010000054.1:0-2635 GCA_045658425.1 Clostridia bacterium
AGAATAAATATTGCACAAACATAAAGATTATTGAATATAAAATCAATAAACTCAAGCCTAATTTTCCTAGCCAAAGTTCAGTGGTTGTTGAAGATGTTATATCCAGTGTTTTTGTTGCAGAATACAAAAAAATATTCTACATAATCAAGTATAATATTTTATTTATTGTCATGTTCTTGGCGGGCTTGAGCATGTTATTATTTCTGTTGCTTAACCCATCAACGATTAATGAAGCTTCTGATTTTTTTAAAAACGGCACAAATGGAAAACTTTCTTATATTGAATTGCTAGGGATTACATTGTTTTTTATAGTTGTCCCCATTTTTAATGCATATCATTTTATAAAGTTTAACAAGAAAATCCTGTTTAAGAACACAGGGGACGGTTCTGTGTGTTGACAAAACCTAAAACATGGGCGGTTGGTGAAAACCAACCGCCCATTCCATTGACATTTTGGGCAAAAAAAAATATAATTATTAAACATAGAAAGTGTTATTTTTCTGTACGACAACGAAGATTCCGTCTGCGGTATCGAGTATAACGGCTCAGCGTATTATTTTCTCAAAAACCTGCAGGGCGACGTTATTGCCATTGTCAATTACGAGGGCGAAGAAGTAGCAAGATATTCTTACGATGCTTGGGGCGTCTGCACCGTAACCATGGATAATTCCGGTTGCGATATTGCGGATATTAACCACTTCCGCTCCAGAGGCTATTATTTTGACCGAGAAACAGACCTTTATTCCCTTAATTCTAGGTATTACGATGCCGATACAGGCAGATTTATAAACGCTGACTCACCTGAGTATGTATCCATTCAAGGCGGTAACCTGTTCGCTTATTGCGGCAACTGTCCTACCAAGAACGCTGACTATTTCGGTTTTTGCTATGTGCCGACGTATAACGAACAATATGTTCCTTCCTACTCAATTCCTCCTACGCATGGATATGAGGATAAAAAGCAGGATGGAATAGTGGAGCTTTTTATTAAAGCAATTTTAGGAATAGTTGGATTAGTTGGAATTTTTTTTGCTAATATTGTAATGGAGATACGAGCATTTCTTAAAGAGCATCCGTGGATACAAGATGCTGTTTCTTGGATTTTAATTGCATTACTCCTTATTGCAATATTTGTTTCAGCACCTTGGTTAACAGTTGCTCTTGGAATTTTTGCTACACTAGATACATTTATAAATGTAGTTACTTTTGAATTTTCAATTGAAGATATATTAGCAACTGTAATTTCTGGTAGAGTTTCTTCAGTAGTTGAGAAATTTATAAAAAACGAAAAAATATCAGCTGCGCTATCGACTTTAATAGATAAACTTTTGGGAGATTTCCTCAAAAAATATATATGATTTTTAAGAGGTGGGACAAATGAAAAAGACACCAATAAAGTATAGAAATAGATGTTTAGTGCAATGGTGTGCGTTGGTATTATCACAAGTACTTTATCAGTATACTGATTCCGGTGCTTTTCTTGTCATAAGAAGTTTATTGATATTATGTGTAGTTATTTCGATTTTCAATTATCGTGCTATAATGGATAAACACATTAATCAAGGAGACTATAAAAAAATAATCAGATATCAAACAGAAAACGGATGCTATAAGTGTGCACGACCCGTTGAACAAATTAGAGGTATAGTTATTTCTTGTACTGAAGATGACGACCCTTTTTTGAAACGATATGTCGATTATCATAGCGAGTTAGGTTTCAATAATGAAAAAAATCATTGGAATAGTAGTCTTAACACGAAAATGCCACATGAATTTATTGGATATGATAAAAATGAAAAAATAATTATAGTAAATACACTACCTTATAGTATTTCTTCATTGAATTGCGGCAAAGGAGAAAATGGGAGCTATGACACATCATACCTAAAATTAACTATTTGCTTTAAATCTGATGATAATATTTACTTTGAAAATGTCATGTTTGGCGCTGCTGTACAGCATTGTGCATATTTGTGTAAAAAACACAAGTTAAAACCAGATGATATTGTTAGTGACAAGGAAGTTTTTGAGGCGGGTTTTTCTCAAAGCCATACACAAACAGAGCAATGGATGATAAACTATGGTTATTCAATGAATGATTTTCGTAAATCTGTTAAGGAAAGATTAAAAGGTAAATAAAAAGAACTGGAACACAGGGGACGGTTCTATGTGTTGACAGGAACAGAACACAAAGCAAGACAGGGGACGGTTCTAGGAACACAGGGGACGGTTCTGTGTGTTGACAAAACCTAAAACATGGGCGGTTGGTTTTCACCAACCGCCATTTTCATTGACAGAATAGGCAAAAAGTAGTACAATTATTAAGCAAAGATAAGTTGTTTTTTCTATACGACAACGAAGATTCCGTCTGCGGTATCGAATACAACGGCTCAGCCTACTATTTCCTCAAAAACTTGCAAGGCGACGTTATTGCCATTACTGACGACACGGGTGAAGAAGTGGCAAGATACTCTTACGATGCGTGGGGCGTTTGCACCGTAACCATGGATAATTCCGGTTGCAATATTGCAAATATCAACCCTTTCCGCTATCGTTCGTATTACTTCGACAAAGAAACAGGCTTGTATTATCTCCAAAGCCGGTATTATGACCCTGAGTTGGGTAGGTTTATTAA
>JAZOVB010000055.1:0-23737 GCA_045658425.1 Clostridia bacterium
AAAAACAGGTTCAATAGCTACACTTGCAGGAATCACAGTTTCAGGAAACACCGCAGCATCAGGCGGACCTATAATCTGGGGTAATACAACAGCAGCAAAACTTTATATTGATAAGTCCAAGTATTATGATATGGATTATGCAGGAGAACTAGACGATGCATATTGGAAAACTGCTATCGCAAACAGCCTTACTGTAGAGGATATGTCTATAGAAATTCCGAAATATCTGGACTATGGTAATGAAAATTATGACGAAATTGGCGATGCAACGGATGTATCAAGTGCCGAAGAGCTTGAAAAGGCTATCAATAACAAGGATAAAAACATCAGAATTATAGCTGATTTTGAAATTGACAGAACATTCTATGTTATGTCAGATATAACAATATTCTCAACTGCTAAAAGAACACTTACAAGAGCATCAGACTTTGGCGCAGATATATTTGTTATAGGTGCAGATGCAGAGGGCAACAGTGCTGTTTCTCAGGGGGGAGATGCAAAGCTCACTCTTGGTAATATGTATTCTGAAACCCCTGAACTTCTTGTAATTGATGGTAACAGTGGAAATATGACAGTTCCTGTTACAGGTACAGTACTCTTTGTTGAACAAAGTGCACAGACAGACCTATATAAGAATGTTCTTATAAAAAACAACCGTAAAACAAGCAACGCAAGAATACTGAATCAGAGATATTTGATAAATAATGCAAATCGTGTAGGCGGTGCTGCTATTATAAATTCAACAGGTACAATAAATATATATGGCGCAGTATTCAAAAACAATATATGTAATACCGAAAACACCGCAGAAGGTGCAACTGAATCAGAACGCGACTCATCTTTTGGTGGTGCTGTTTATAATGCAGGAACACTTAATATTCACAGCGGTATTTTTGAAGGAAATGAATCAGCACGAGGCGGTTTTATATACAATTCACGTGATTTAAGGATATACAGCGGACAGTTTACAGGTAACCATGCAACTAAATATGGCGGTGCTATATATCTTGCGAGTACGCAGTTTAGTCAGCTTTATGTAGGTGAAGCAGAAAGTACGCAGGTAAGTAATAAAATTCATTTCAAGGATAACTATTCAGATTCAAACGGTGGTGCATTGTACTGTTCTTCTATGGCTATTGCAGTTATATATGGAGACACAACTTTTGAAGGCAACAAATCTGTAAATTCACACGGTGGAGCAATCTGTGGTTACGGTATGGTAAATGCAAATAATACTGCCTTTATTAACAACAGTGCATACAATATGGGTGGTGCGGCATACATATCAAATGCAAATGATGACCTTACAACACGTATAGTAAAATTTGAAAATACTGTTTTTGAAAACAATGTGGCAAGAAACGGCGGAGCTGTTGCTGTTTATGCATCTGATGCAGAGTTTTCAGAAGGTGGTATAGTAGAAATCATAGGCTGTGACTTTACAAAAAATAAAGCTGTTAATACAAAGGAAACAGAAGTTACTACAAATGTATTCGGCGGTGCAATTTATTCTACACGTAAAGGCTCACTTACTGTAACAGATACTGATTTTGAAGAAAACGAAGCTCTGTTTGAGGGTGGAGCTATGTATTTTGCAGGAGAGAGTGTGGCAAATGTTTCAGATTCAGATTTTATAAAGAATAAAACAACTCACGAAAGCGATGCCAAGGGCGGTGCAATATCTGTACACAGTGCAACAGTTAATCTTGACAATGCAACATTTACAGAAAACTCAACCTGCAAAAACGGTGGCGCTGTGTATGTTTCATACACAACTTCCTCAACGGTGAATTCTGATGTTAACATCACCGATTCAAGCTTTGGTAAAAATACATCAGGAAATGCAGGCGGCGCGATTTATGTTACAAAGCATGAAGTAGAAACAGAAGAAAACGAAATTGTAAATATCAAGGGTACTTCTTTCGAAGAAAATTCGGCAAACCTTGGCGGTGCCGTGTATCTTACTGCTTCTGCAGATGCATATATGAATGATGTTTCATTTGTAAAAAACACTGCTTTATCAAATGATGATAAAGCCTATGGCGGTGCAATCTATCTGACAAGCTCTGCACTTGCTGAAATTGACGGTGCTGAGTTTAATCAGAACAGTTCTTCATATTGCGGTGGAGCCATTGCACTTATTTCATCAGCCCGTGCAATATTAAATGACATTACAGCAGTTTCCAATCAGGCACCTACAAGTGCAGGATTTATGTATTCCAACAGTGCAAGAGTTGATATGTACTCAAGTGAGATTAAAGAAAATACTTCAGGTGTTAACGGTGGTGCTTTAGCCTTATATAATTCAGCAGTTACCAATGTTAATAATACTGTTTTTGACAGTAATACTGCCGACAACAACGGCGGTGCGGTTTACGACTACACCACTGAAACAGAAGGTATAATGCATAGCTGTACATTCAAAAACAATACAGCTTCTAACTTCGGTGGCGGTGTTTACGTATCAAATAAAGCAATTCTTAACTTATATAATACTGTTGCCACAAATAATGCTGCGCTTAAAGGCGGTTTCATGTATGAAACTACAACTGACACAGTTGTTACGGTTAACGGTATGACTGTTAATGGTAACACTGCATCAGAAGCAGGTCCTGTTATTTTCGGTAACACAGTTAATGCAATACTTAATATTCATAAACTGAATTATAAAGATGAGCTCAGAAACGATACAGTTGATGATGCATACTGGGACTATGCAATATCAAATAAGCTTACGGTAAATGATTTATCAGGCGTTGCGGATGAAATTCCTGAATATGACAACTATGAAAGCAGACTTAATTCAGAGGATACAGAAAACGAAAAACCTGTTGTTCCCGTTACTGATGTTCTTAACTTAGGACTAAGCTCAAGTGATGCTGATATCAACAGTTATTACAACAAACTTGAAAGACTGGATAATTCATCAAACTTTATGAGCAGAAGTACAACTGCTTTTGAAAATATAAACGGTGTAACTGTAACAGTAGATACATTTACCGGCCATGCAAACGAAACTGCAAATAACTGTACTGTAGGCGAAGGTTTGCTGATTTATCAGGCAATTTTATATAAACAGGCACATCCTGAAGAAGAAGTAAACATAAGTGCAGTTTCATTCAGATTCTCGTCACTTGCAGCTGTAAATATTAACAGAAACAGCCGTTATTTCGGATATATGCGAAATCTTTCGGGTGCAAATTACGATAAATACGGATTTGTGCGTATATCCTATCTGCTTGTTACAGCAGCAAAGATGGGTATTAATGTTACGGTTGTAGGTCAGCTTGACGGGTATCCGCATCCTGCAACAGAACCGACCTTTGATGAATATATGGAATCGTTTATGGAATATCCATGTGATCCTTTATATGTATCAGACGGTAAGAAAGTTAAGGATTATCTGAATTTCCGTCGTTGTCAGTGGACTTCTTATGACGACAAAGCCGCTACAGATATGATGCATACTAAAATGTGTGCAGTATCTCATTATCTGGATATGAACGGTGTGGCTCATAAAAATGCGGTATGGTCATCATCAACAAATCTCGATGGTATTAACTCAAATGCAACAAATGGTAACAGCAAGATGCAGACCGCTACAATAGTTTCAGACCACGAACAGATTTATCGTACAGCATACAATTACATTGAGATTATTCCAAAATATTGCGGACAGGAAGATGTTTACCTTTTCCGTGAAGTTGTAGGTGAAATGACAAAAAATCAGATTGATCTGATTGAAGCGGGAAGAGGAAATGAAATCGATCCTGACAAGCAGATTGTTTATCTTGGTACAGAGAATGATGATGTGTTTGAGCTCTATTTTACACCATTTGCCGGTGATGTTATGAGCTGGACAGAGATTTATAACCCTTATTGTAAATATATACGTAAGTTCAGCAATTCTGATGATTATATTACTTTAATCTGGAACAACGCCAACTATAGTAAAACTACACCAATTGTGCTTCAGATGGAAAATATGATCAATAATGCTTTTGATACTAAGAGAAATCCAAAAAACGCAATTTATATAAATCTTGAGGGATATGATACCTCTGTGTTCAAATCAATGGTTAAGGGTGAAGATATTGGATATATGTCCGTTAATGAATATAGTCTTGGTGCCCTTCATAACAAAGATTTACAGCTTTCCTATTCAGAAAATGGAAAGAGACAATATGTTTCTATTCTCAACTCTACAAATATGCACGGCGGAGCAATGTCATATCAGTCTAACTTTGTTCTTGTAATAAAAGAAGACAATTGTGATGAAGACAGTGTTTACTTTAATATTGCAGACCAGACAAGCGTGGGAATGGTAGAACATACCTATGGTGGAGAGAAAGAGTATATCCCTGATAACGAAAAGGAAGATGGATATATATATGTTGAATGTGAGTTCTGCCATAAAAAGAATATTATCGATACAATTCACCGTCCGAGTGAGTGGATTGTTGCAAAAGAAGCTACAGTAAGCACGAACGGTATAGCTTATCGTGAGTGTATGGCTTGCGGAGTTCTTGTTGAAACAAAAGAATTAATAGGTAAGGAAGTGCAGATTGAGCACGAAGGTATTTCATTCAGCAAAAAGAATGAGTCAAGAATTCCGCTTCATATCAGTGCAATGCCTAATACCTTTGAAGCAGTAATACAGATTTCGAAATCTGTTGAGGGACGTGGAGGCGTTATAGTAAGTAATTATGATGCGTTCAGAAGTAATTCAATATCTATTGAAATTTATAATGATGGAAAATTAAGACTTTATTACAGAACAAACGGAATAATAAATGACTATATTTTCTCATCAGACTTACGTTCAAACGCACCAAAACATATAGCTCTTACTGTTGACGGATTGGTTGCAACACTATATGTTGACGGAAATGCCGTTGAAACAAAGAATCTTAACCATAATTTGCCGCAGGTATATGATAATATGTATATTGGCGGTGATGACAGATTAGAAAATAGTCAGTATTTCAAAGGAAAGATTTGTCAGGTAGCACTTTTTGATGATGTAAGAAGTGCGGAGGAAGTGAAAAAGGACACTATAGTACTTCCAGCCGGAGATGTAAATATTCTTTATTCAAAAAAACTTACAAAATCAGAAGAAACTACAATAAAAGAAACATATTCCATTGTATCACCAAAAGCGGCAACATTTACGTTTGATGACAAGATGGAAATAGGAACACTTTCAAAAGTTCCTCATACTTTTGAAGCTTTGATAAAAGTTCCTGTGGAATTAAATGACAGAAGCGGAGTTGTTGTAAGTAACTATAAAGGCGGAGTAGGAGACCAGATTTCTCTGGAAATTTATTATTCAGGTCGCCCAAGACTTTTTGCGAACACACCTGAAGGGAAAATAGACTGCATATTCGATACTGATATCCGTTCTGATGATACAAAACATATTGCAATCACAGTGGACGGGAAAACAGCAATCCTTTATGTTGACGGTGTTGTTGCAGAAACAAAGACTTTGATATATGAACTTCCTTATGCTGTTGAAAACTTCAACATCGGCGGAGATGACAGAACAGGAAACAGCCAGTATTTCAAAGGGGAAATTTATTCCGTAGCACTCTTTGAGGATGTAAGAACTGAGGAAGAAATCAAAAAAGATATTAGCCTTGTTACTTCTGATGAAGATGGATTGGTTTATTCGGGATATGTTACAGAAGAATATGGCACTTTAAAACTAAAAAATGTAAGCGGAAGAACTTTTGCACCAGAGGATATAAAAGGTATCTATGATCTTGAGAAAACACCATATACTTTTGAGGCTATAGTAAGTGTTCCTGTATCTGTTGAAGACAGAGCCGGAGTTATTATAGGAAACTATAAAGCAGGGTTACAAAATCTCGTAAGTTTTGAAATCTACAAAGGTGGTAAAGTAAGACTTTACTATAAGAACAATGGAGTTGTAGAAGATTGCATATTTGATACAGATATCAGATCAGAAACTGCGAAACAGATTGTGCTAACTGTCGAAGAAAATATTGCTAAATTATATATTGATGGTGTAAAAACAGAAGAAAAAATACTTACGGTTCCATATCCTGAAGTTACAAAAGAGTTAAAAGTGGGTGGAGACAACAGACTTGAAAATGCCCAGAACTTCAAAGGTAAAATATATTCAGCAGCTTTATATTCTTATGCAAAAACTGAAGCAGATATAGTAAAAACTACAATCTATGACAATGGAGATGCACTTTATAAAGGCTACTATACAAAAGCTGAAGATAGCATTACAGCAGATGATAAAGGTAAGAAATTCAGTTCGGATAAATCATCTGCAGTGCCTATAAGCATAAGTTCAGTTCCATATACATTTGAAGCAACAATAGAAGTTCCTGTAGATATTGAAGAACGTGTCGGTGTAATTACAGGAAACTATATGATAGGTGAAACAAAAGTATTGAACTTTGAAATAGCTGCAGGGGGAAGACCAAGACTTTATTATAAATCAGGTGTTGTGAATATAAGTGAAGACTGTATTTTTGATGCAGATATCAGAACAGGAAAACCTGTTCATATTGCAATTACAGTGGATGGCCTTGAGGCAACACTTTATGTAAATGGCGTAAAAACACAGACCAAATCACTTGAAAAAGCACTTCCGGATAGTGTAGATAACCTTAAAATAGGTGGCGATAACAGAGCCCAAAACAGTCAGTATTTTAAAGGCACAATATACGATGTAGCATTGTTCGCAGACGTAAGAACTCAGGAAGAAATTGTAAAAGATATAAAGAGCGTTCCTGATAATTCAGAGGGATTGCTTTGTAATGCAGACTTTGCAATAGAAATATGCACATCAAGTTCTAATGGCGGTAAGCATGTAGAAAGCGAATGGATTGTAGATAATGAACCGGATGAAGGCATTGTGGGCTTAAAGCATAAAGAATGTACTAATTGCGGCGTTATTCTTGTAACAAGAGAATATGACAGCGAAGATGAAACAGGAATTACTATGAATTATGCATCCGAAAAAGCAGGTAGAAAATTCATTGGAGCAGAAGATGTTTACTCAATAGATAAAAACTTTGAAGCATCACCAAAAACTTATGAAGCAACATTTATCTTGCCAAAACTCTACGATAAGCGTGCAGGTGTACTTATAGGAAACTATGACGGAAGTGGAGCAGAACAGGTTAATGTTGAAATCTATACAGAGGGTAAACCTCGTTTGTATTATAAGAAATCAGGATTAGCATTCACTCATCTGTTTAATACAGACGTGCGTTCTGATGATCTAACTAACCTTATTATAACAATTGACGGACTTACAGCTTCGCTTTATATTAACGGTGAACTGAAAGAAGTTGCAACTCTCGGACTTGAATTTTCTGATGCAGTATCCGGTTTCAAAATCGGCGGTGATAACAGAATATCAGGTGTACAGTATTTTGGCGGAACTATATATAGTGTTAATCTTTTTGCAGATGTAAGAAGTGCAGAAGAAGTTAAAATTGACTCTATAATGGTTACAAGCGATGCAGAAGATTTGATTTATACACGCTATTTCAATGAATAAGTAGACGGGAGAAATTTATTTTCTCCCGAGGATTCTTTTTCCGGATAACTGATGGTGTACTATATAGAAAACAAAGAAAAATGTAACAAAAGTTATCGGAAAAAGAAAGTCTTCCATGTGTAAGGGAATGTATGTTGCAAAGTAGCTCGGAGTGGTTGTAAGTGGATAAGTGAAAACAATCCTTAAGTCAACTACGCTGACAGCTCTCTTTACACAAAGGAGTCTAAGTTGTATCTAAAACTTACATAAGTAAATACAAATAAAAAGAAAAGAGGAAACTAAATGAAAATCGGAACAACAAAGGAACTTAAAAACCATGAATATCGAGTAGGAATTACTCCTGATAATGCAGCCGCATTTATCGGGGACGGACATACTGTCTATGTGGAAACAAAAGCCGGAGAAGGTGCGGGATTTACCGATGAAATGTATAAGGAAGTTGGTGCTGTTATCTTAAATACGCCCGGAGAAGTTTTTGAAAAATCAGATATGATTATAAAAGTAAAAGAGCCGGAGCCTTGTGAATATCTGTTCTTAAGAGACGGTCAGATTTTATTTACATATCTTCATCTTGCTCCAAATCCTTCTTTGGGAGATGCACTTATTAAAAGGGGAGTAACGGCAATAGCTTATGAAACTATTACCGATGAAGCGGGAAATCTTCCCTGTCTTCGCCCTATGAGTCAGATAGCAGGAAGATTAAGTATCCAGGAGGGTGCTAAATATATAGAAAAAAGCTTTGGCGGACGCGGAATTTTACTTGGCGGTGTCCCCGGTGTTGAAAGAGGAAAAATCGTAATTATCGGAGGCGGCGTAGCGGGTATGTATGCGGCTAAAGCAGCTGTAGGAAGTGATGCCCAGGTAACACTTCTTGATATTAATTTGAACCGTCTGTCATATCTTGAAGATATTTTTGGAGCTTCGGTAACAACTCTATACAGCAGTGAAGCAAATATAAGAAAATCTCTTGAAAAAGCAGACCTTGTTATCGGCTCTGTTTTAATTCCCGGCGGAAAAACACCTAAATTAATC
Source organism: Clostridia bacterium (assembly GCA_045658425.1). Classification (GTDB taxonomy): domain Bacteria; phylum Bacillota; class Clostridia; order UMGS1840; family HGM11507; genus SIG450. Next base: position 8,579 of record JAZOVB010000055.1, read on the forward strand.
AGAAAAGAACACCTTAAGCTTATGAAAAAAGGTTCGGTTATTGTGGATATTGCCATTGACCAGGGCGGTTGCTGTGAATCTTCTCGTGTTACAACACACGATAATCCTGTGTTTATTGAAGATGGTGTAGTTCATTACTGTGTAGGAAATATGCCCGGTGCAGTTCCTTATACCTCTACCGTAGCTCTTTGTAATTCAACCTTTAAGTATGCAAAACTTATAGCAAATCATGGCTTTGAACAAGCTGTGAAAATGGATAAAGGCTTGTTAGACGGCGTTAATATATATAAGCATAAATGCACAAATAAAAACGTAGCCGACAGTCTTGGCTACGACTATGCTGAGCTTGAAGCTTTAATTTAACAACACTTTAAACCTGTGGGTGTCCGCAGGTTTTTTATTTTTTTAAAAAGTATATTAACAAATGTAGATATAACTGATATTATAAATGTAACTACAAATGTAGATAATAAAAAGGGGATGATAAAATGTCAGTGGTAAAACAAACAATAACTGATGCCGAATATGAGATAATGTGTGTGTTATGGAGTTCGGATGAGCTGCTTACGGTTGCCGATATTATAAAGAAGCTTGATAATAATGACTGGTCAGCATCCACCGTGGCAACCTTTATGGCAAGGCTTTTAAAAAAAGAGGTAATATCCTGCGAAAGAAGGGGAAAGGTCAATTATTATTATCCCGTTCTAAAGCAGAGTGAATATGCTATTGATGAAACTGAGAATCTTCTGGCAAAAATGTTCAAGGGCTCGATAAAAAATCTTGTTGCTACACTCTATGAAAACAAAAAGCTTTCCAAAGAGGAAGTAGCAGACCTTAAAAAAATGTTTGAATTGGAGTAAGAGGATGAGAGAATTATTTGAAACTGTACTTATTTTAAGCCTGCTTGGATTTTTTCCGGCTCTTTTATTATTATGCTTAAAGCCCCTTACCACAAAGCGTTTTCCCGCAAAATGGCAGTATTATGTATGGATAACGGTGCTTATTGTAATGATTATTCCGGGATATAAACTTATTCCGGACAGAGAGGTGGAAAGAATTCAGCAAATTACACAGGTAGAAGCACCGCAAACGGATATTTCTTCTGAAAACGGGCTTCAGAGTGAAACTTATGATGCTCCGCCGATTACGGAATTTAAAATAAATGTTTCCCCGGCACTTACGGTCAGTATATTTGATATATTATCCTTTGTGTGGTTCGGAGGAATGATAATTTACCTTGTAACAGTTATAATCAGTTACTTCCTTTACATATTAAGAAAAAGAAAAAATTCTGTATCAAAAGAGGAATGTGATGAATTAGCTTATGTAAAAGACGAGCTTGGAATCAGGCGCAAAATAAGGGTGAGAGCTTCTTACGATACTGCCTCACCGATGCTTGTGGGAGTTTTCTTTCCGGTGATATATATTCCTTTGAAGGAAATTCCTTCTGATATGCTTAAGCTTGTATTTTTACACGAGCTTACCCACTATAAAAGAAAAGATCTTATTGTCAAATGGTTTGCCCTGTTTGTTAACGGGGTGCATTGGTTTAATCCTCTGTCCTATATTATAAGTGCCAATTTAAGTGAAGCCTGTGAGGTTTCCTGTGATATGGAGGTTACAAAGAATATGGATGAAGAGGAGCAAAAGCTATATATGAAAACCATTCTGGCGCTTGTAGAAAAATAAGGCGGTGAATTTATATGCTTGAAAAGTTATTTACCACAAAAATGAGTGCGGATAAAAGAAAGCTTCAACTAAGATTTTCCAAAATCCGTTCAAAAAACAGTTATATATCCAAGCTTATTGCCATAGCGTTGTTTTTAGTTGTTTTAACGGCAGTTGTATCAGCTTCCGTTTATATTGCGGTTAATATAAGACAGGATGACGAAAAAACGGAAAATATAAAATTTACCTTTAACAATAAGCCTGTAGTTTTTAAACACAAACCCTATATTCTTTCTGAAACCTTATCCGACGGATATAAAGGAAATCTTATGGCATTCTTCCCCTTGGAGGAGCTTTGCTTATCACTTGGCGCCCAATGTGAAATAAACGGAAGCCGTACAATGATAAAAATTCCCGATACGGGTTATGTTTATGAACTTGAAGCGGGAAATAATAAAATATTCTATGACGGCGGAAAGGGTATTTATGAAGCAGAGTTCGGACCGGAAATAAGGGATTATATAATTTATATTCCTTATGAATTTATTGAATATATATGGATTGATTCCAATAATTATAATATTTTTGCAAGTATGCTGTATGAGAATGGTGAGTTGAATGTCCGCTTTGAAATTCCTATGTACTGGTTGGGGAAATATATTTGCGATGAAACCGAAGTTAATAAAGGTACTATCGTATTTAAGCATAAAAGAATATCCGAGCTGTATGATTTTGATGAAATTCTTTTTACAGTCAGGAAAAAAGCTGACAAGGATTTTGATAAGTATTTAAATACGGTAGAAAATCAGACCGTGGTGTGGCGAAATCCCGAATATGGATATGTCATAGGCAGACCGACTGACCCTTACTATCAGTTTAAAAGACAAATCAAATACAATGAATTTCTTCATGAATACGAGAATATGAGAAGGGGAATTGACTATATAGAATCAACCTTTTCATTAATAAAGGATGTTAAAACCTCTGTTATAACCAATGCGGAAAATATGTCCTATGCGGCAATAAAGGAGCTTCAGAGACAGGTTGATAACGGACATTTTTCCTGGAGGCTTGACTATGAGCAGGTTATAAGGTCATTTATTTCAGGAAAGGGCTACAGTGCGGAGGACGGATATCTTGTGTCCTTTGCCGATGATGGGGAAAAATGCAGCGGTATATTTACCCTTGGCAATTATCGCCACCATATAGAGCTTTTTAAGCCTGTTGATAAAACCGAAAAAGGGATATGGATAGTAAGAAGCTATAAGATGGTTGAGCCGGTAAAAATAAAGGAAGTCTCCTTTTATAAAATTAACCCTGAAAACAATACATTAAGTGATGAAAGGATAAAGCTTGATGAGGGCTGGTATAAGCTGCCTGCCTTTACCGGCTCCTTCATAAACTTCAACGGTGCCGTTCCCGAAACCGTAACCGCATATTTTACGGTAGCAGGAACAAATATCGAGGAAACCAAAAAACAGGTCGGCTTTGCAAAAGCCCCCTTTAAGCAAATTCCCATATCGGTTGCACTAAGCTTTGAAAAGGATGATGTTATAGGGCACTTGTATTATGTTTTTGGCTATGAAGACGGCTCAACAGTAAGATCGGATTTATATAATATTCTTATTAATTAATTTAAGGAGTGTGAAGGCGTTGTTTGAAAACTTATATACTACTAAAATGAGTGCGCAAAAAAAGAAGCTGCAGCACCGTTTTTCGAAAATAAGATCGGAAAATGGGAAAAAATCAAAAACAGCGGCTTTGATAATAAGCCTGATTTTAACTGCCTGTGTTTTGTGTGCAACAGTTGCTATTGCTGTTATAAATAAAAATAATGTTGACTCAAAGTCCGGTAATACACTTACGGCTCTTAAAACCGATAAACGCACCGGAGATAAATTTAATTTTCTTGTACTGGGATTAGATACTAATAACAGGGCAGATACAATTATGCTTCTGTCTTTTGGAGAAAATACTGTCAGAGGTTTTTCAATTCCGAGAGATACTGCGTTTACTACCGTGATGTCTGATGGGAAAATAAGGAAAATTTCGGATATTCTTGCCGAAGAAAACCCAGACCAATTGGTTGTAGATGCCATCCGTAATAAGCTTGATATTCCCATTACATATTACATGAAGGTAAAGCTTTCGGCAGTAGAGACTTTGATAGACAGCATGGGCGGTCTTGAGTTTGATGTTCCGATGAATATGAAATACGAGGATTTAAGACAAAATCTTAATATAAGTCTTACAAAAGGGCGAAGAATCCTGACAGGTGCCGAGGTTTGCGGACTTTTGCAATTCAGAGACGGATATGCAAAGGGGGATATTACAAGAATTGAAATGGGACATGCTGTAATAAAGGAGTTTCTCAGACAAAAGCTCAATGAAAAAAATATAAATAAGCTACCCGAACTGATAGAAACTATAAAAAATAATGTTGTAACTAATTATACTTTTGCTGATTTTTCCGGGGATATAAAAAAATTTAAACAGTTAAAAACTGATATCAGCTTTAAAACTATTCCGGGAAGGATGCTTGTTACGGATACGGGTATTGCTGTTTATGAAATAGATTCGGAGAAATTAACGGATGAGGGAATTTAGTATGAAGAAGATTCTTTTAATGATTCTTTGCTTTTTATTTTCAGCCGTCATAACGCATGCAGGCTCAATAGATACCGATCTTTCTTTTTATGATGATGCGCTGCTTTTTATTGGCTCGGTGGATGATTATGTTATTACGGATAATTCTGCTGACTATCCCGATGCGGAATATTCATTAACACTTACCCCTGTTAAAAAAATAAAGGGTGATGTGGTTCCTGGTGAAAAATTGAGCTTTGAAAATGTGCATTTGGGTAAGCTTAGGCTTAGGAAAAATATAAACTATCTTTTCGGCTGTTTAAAAAATCAGCTTTATATATGGGAGCTTGAATATTATGATAATCTCTTTGACTGGGAAAAGGATGATTATCATAAGGACAGTATAATACTTAAGGAAAGACATAATGATTCAATATCCGGCGGTATGCAGAAAAAGCTCCGCGAAGGAGCCTTTGAGAAAGCCGAAGCGGAAAGACTTGATATAGGTAATAAAAAACCGCTTCTGGAATATGCGAAAAATATTTCAGAGGCTGATAAAATAAGATTTACAATTAACGGTGATACCGCATATATAGATAAAGAAAGTTTTTTGGAAATTTCAAGGAATATTAATATTACCAATATAAAAAACAGGACTGTTGAAAACAGCTTTTCGGGAGAGCTTTACGAAAACATTCTCTACATAGATGCACTTAATGAAGCCGACTCTTCCTTTGAAGGAATATTTATAGCTGTTACCCGAAAGGGTGAGGTTGACCGGTATAATATGGTTATGAGCAGTCTTATGACGGCTGATTATGAAATGGATAAGTCCGATTTACAAAAGCTGTATTCTCTTTTGCCTGACGATATAACTTATAAGCTTAAAAATACAGGTGTAATACATTCGGATAAAGCCCCTTTTAATCTCTTGCGGTTGTTTTTGCCGCTTGTATTTATTGGTGTTATCTTAATAACCGTAAAGTTATTTCGGAAGAAATAAAAAATCCTGTTTTGCATTTGCAAAACAGGATTTTTTAATTGATTTCCACATCGTCAACCGAGTTTTCCAGGATGATGTTTATAAGCTCGTTTCTTGAACGGTTGCTTTTATCGGCCAGCTCATCGATTTTTTTTAAAGTTCCTTCCTTTATACGTACCGATATAACCTTGTATCCGTCATCACCTTTTTTGTTTATTTTTATTGTTCCTTTTGCCACTTAAATCACCTCATATTATAATTATATTATTTTTATATTCATAAATATATATTATAAAAATATTCAAAATATATTAATTATATATTGACAATTGTGCGGGTAAGTGATATTTTAGAAAGAGGAAAAGAGGTGAGGAAATTTAATAAAACAGGTTTTCTTATTTGACTATTTACGGTTATGGTGTTATAATTCTAAAAAAAGATGAATCGAGGAAAAAATATGAAAAAACTGCTTATTATATCAATTCTTATTTTTACTTTATTTAGCAGCTCGGTAATAGCGGATACAGGTAAAGTTAATACTTTCCCCGGAGAAGATGTTGTTTTTAAATTTTCTTTTTCTGAGAATGTAAAAACCATCACATCAGATTTTTTAATTAAACCTGAGGGGAAAACAGTTCTTAACATAAGTTTTAAGGGATATGAGAAAGATTTTACTGCAACCTTAAAGCTTATAAACAAAACGCAGAATAAGGAAATATATAATCAACCTGCTAACTTTTTATGTGTACCTGAAGATGCAGGTGTGGAATACTACAGCTATTTTGTTATCTATCCTACTGAACTTGTGGTTGATAATGAATACTATATTGAAGTATCAAATCCTGATAAAGAAAATGTATCGGGGGAAATTGAAATTTCGGGAAATGTAAAAATGCTTACCGATTTGGCTAAGCTTAATAATATGGGGATTGGAAATCATATTGAACACGGGCCTTTTAACGGTGTCACCAGAGGTGAATTTGCTAAACTTGTAACCCAGACCTTGAAAATGGAGAATATTTCTTCGGTATGTACTTTTTTAGATGTTGATGAAAAAACACCATATTATAACGATATAGCGGTAATTCAAAGTATGAAATTTGCGGATGGAAACGGAGAAAATATGTATCTTCCCGAAAACCTGATTTCATATTATGAAGCGGTTAAACTCATTGTGTGTATGCTTGGATATAAAGGAGAATCACAAGCGGTTGGTTATCCTCAGGGATATATGAATACTGCCAATAAGCTCGGACTTATTCTGTATCCGGGGATTGAGGACAGAGTGATAACTTTTGAGGAAATATCCGAAATACTATTTAAAGCTCTTGATACTCCTGTTTTGGAACAAAATGTATTTGGCTCGGAAGAAAATTATACAACATCAAATCAGTTGACTTTAAAAGAAAAATACCATAGTAATTAAGATAAAAAGCACTTGCAACAAAAATGCAAGTGCTTTTAAATTATTTTTCTATAACGCAAACCGCCATCTTTACAAACATTTCCTTTAAAACAGGAAGCTTTGCCAGAGGTGCTACAATGCTTCGTAAGGGCATTTCAGTGTAATAAACAGGCTTAATATTAAGCTTATTTAAAATACGCTTGAAGCGTTTTATAGTCATTTTGTTTATATAAGAGAAATATTCTTTGCCGTTTTCATCCTTTGAAATTCTGAAATTAATTCTTGACTCTCCGTCTGGTAAATTCTTAACAAGTGCCTTATAATCTCTTATAAGAGTTTTTTCTGAAAAGAATAAGTGAACCCAGGGGATATTTATTGCATCGCTTAAATGAGCACCGAAAGGATGATTGTAGGGGGGAAAATTAATGTAAACTCTGCCACCTTTGGTTAAGACTCTTAAAACCTCTTTGAGTACCTCCTCAGGCTCTCCCACATGCTCCATTGCATCATTCATAATTATAGTATCAAAGGAATTGTCGGGATAAGGAAGTTTTTTTGCATTGGCGTGAACAAATGTAAAATGTTCGGAAAGATTAAGAGATTTTGCAAGTGCCTCACTTTCTTCTTTATATGAAGCCACAACATCAACCCCGTAAACATGCTTGGCACCGAGAGTAATGTAGTATAAGGATTTTCCACCTGCTCCGCAGCCAATGTCAAGAACAGTTTTTCCTTTAAACATTTCTTCCTTTGTGGCACACCCCATATAGTTTTTGATTGTATCCGCACCTTTTTCAAATTGCCACATTGCATAGGTTTTAACACCATCATTGTTAAGATTGAAAGGGTGAATAACCGGTTTGAAAAGCTTGTTTATTTTTAAAAGAAAGCTCATAAAAGCACCTCGAATTAATAATTATATATATATAATATCATATAAAAAATAAAAAATAAAGTTTTTTTAAAAAATATTGAAAAATCATATAAAAAATGTTAGAATATAGTATAATGCAAATATTATAATCAAAAGGAGGCAATATCAATGAAAAAATTTGAAGAAGAAAAGAACAATGTTGTAATCGAAGCCGGGGAAGTTAAGGTTTCAGAAAATGTTGTTGCGTCCATTGCAAAAAATGCTCTTATGGAGGTTGAAGGGGTTTACGGTGTAATCGGTGACGAGGCAGAAGCTAAAGAAGGAGTTGCAAAAATCCTTGATATGATTTCCAATAAGGCTACAGGTAAGGATAAGGGCATAAAGGTATATACCAAGGATAATGAACTTTATCTTGAAATATTTGTTATACTTAATTACGGCACAAATCTTATAAATGTTTCCAGAAAAATTCAGGAACAGGTTAAGGAAGCCGTTGAAAGCATAGTTGGTCTGCATGTTGTGGATGTAGATATTTATATTGAGGGCGTTCACGCGGAATAGAGGAGAAGCTATGAAAAGACAGGACTTAAGAAAATATGCGTTTCTTATTACATTCGGAAGGTCAATAAGCTTTGACTCTCCTGAGGAAGCGTTGCAAAACTTTCTTGAAACCTTTAAGGATGACTATGAAAAGGAAAACGGTAAGTTTTCAGAAAACAATCTTGAATTTGTAAAGGATATTATATTTGGAATTCATAAAAATATTGAGGTTATAGACGAAACCATCAAAAAATATTCTAAGGGATATACTTTAGAGCGAATTTCAAAGGTTGCTCTCGCGGCACTTCGTGTAAGTATATACGAGATTTTATTCAGAGAAGATATACCGGATAAGGTTTCGGTTAACGAGGCAATTGAAATTGTAAAAACATACGAGGGCGAAGAAACCAAAAAATTTGTAAATGGTATTCTCGGCAATCTGTTAAGAGCTGAGGAAAAATAATATGGTTATTTCCGTAAGCGAACTTAATAAGCTGGTTAAAGAGTTCTTTGACCTTAATCCGATGCTACAAAGCCTTTATGTAAAGGGCGAAATATCAAATTTTAAAAGACATTCGTCAGGGCATCTGTATTTCACGCTTAAGGATGAAGCAAGTGTTATCAAAGCGGTAATGTTTAAATTTTCGGCTTTCAATCTTGATTTTGAGCCTGAAAACGGTATGAAAGTTGTAGTAAATGCCCGTCTTTCATCTTATGAAAGAGATGGTGTATATCAGCTTTATATAAACGAAATGCAACCTGACGGAGTTGGTGCTCTTCATATTAAATTTGAACAGCTTAAGGAAAAGCTCTCAAAGGAAGGGCTTTTTGATGAAATTCATAAAAAACCGCTTCCTGCATTTCCCGGCAGGGTAGGTGTGGTCACTTCACCCACAGGTGCAGCGGTAAGAGATATAATAAATGTTATAAAAAGGCGTTCTCCTTCAACGGATATTCTTATATATCCCGCAATGGTTCAGGGAGAGGGTGCCTATAAGACCATAGTTGAAGGAATTGAGTATTTTAATAACGAAAAAGTGGATGTAATGATTGTAGGAAGAGGCGGCGGCTCCATTGAAGATTTATGGAACTTCAATGAGGAAGCGGTAGCTCGTGCGATTTTTAAATCCACTGTTCCTGTTGTTTCCGCCGTAGGTCACGAAACCGATTATACCATTTCCGATTTTGTGGCAGACTTAAGAGCTCCCACACCATCAGCGGCGGCGGAGCTTTGTGTTCCCGATGCTTTAGCGGTTAAAGAATTTATCTTAAATGCTAAAAAAAGAATGTATAGCGGCCTTTCAAAAAATATATCTTTCTTAAGGGATAAGTTAAGAGGCTATAAAGAAAGTACGGTGTTCACAAGACCTGAGCGTCTTTTTGAAGGACGCGCTCAGGATATCGATACGCTTAAAAACCGTTTGTGTGCAGCTTATACCAGAGATTTAAGTCTTAAAAAGGAAAGATATATAGAAAATGTTGCGAAGCTTGACTCTTTAAGTCCGCTTAAGGTTTTGAAAAGAGGATATACCTTTGTTGAAGGGGAGTCGGGCAATGTAATTGACTCAGTAGATAAGTTGAAAACCGATGATTTATTATCATTAAGATTTTCAGACGGTAAGGTAAAATGCAGAGTTCTTTCGCGGGAGGTATAATATTATGGCAGAATTTGAAAAAAATTTAAAAAAACTTGAGGATATAGTATCTAAACTTGAAAAAGGTGAATGCACCTTAGAAGAGTCAATTAAAATGTTTGAAGACGGAGTCAGACTTACAAGAGAATTAGAGAAAACTCTTGATGATGCCGAGGGTAAAGTTAAGGTTGTAATGGCTTCAGGTGTTCAGGATTTTGAAAATAAGGAGTAATCTTTTAATGACTGATTTTTTGAAAGAGCTTGAAAATAAAAAAAGAATAATAGAAGAGTATATGGAAAATGACCTTGACGGGTCGGGACTTTCCTATGAAACTGTTGTTTCTGCTATGAAATACAGCTTAAGTGCAGGTGGGAAAAGAATTCGCCCTATCCTCATGATGAGTACCTACTCTCTTTTTAAAGACGATTATGAGACTATTCTTCCTTTTATGTCGGCAATTGAGTATATCCACACCTATTCTCTTATCCATGACGATTTACCTTCTATGGATAATGACGATTTAAGAAGAGGTATGCCAACCTGTCACAAAAAATATTCAGAGGCAATGGCAATTCTTGCAGGAGATGCTCTTTTAAATTATGCCTTTGAAAAAATGCTTGATTGCGATATACCCAATTCTTTTGAAGCGGCAAGATACATTTCCAAAGCTTCAGGTAAAGATGGAATGATTGGCGGTCAGGTAATAGATATCGAAAACGAAAATAAAAATATTCCTTTAGAGCTTTTAAATGAGCTTCATGCCCTTAAAACAGGCGCACTTATAAGAAGTGCCTGTGCCGCAGGAGGAATACTGGGCGGGGGAACTAAGGAAGAAATTGAAAGCCTGGCAGAACTGGGAAGTCTGATTGGACTGGCTTTTCAGATAAAGGATGATATTTTAGATAAAATTTCCGATGAGGAAACATTAGGTAAGCCAATCGGAAGTGATGAAAAAAATAATAAAACCACTTATTTAACTTATTTTGATATTTCCGAATGTGAAAAAATTGTCTGCAACTTAACAGACCAGGCAGAAAAAATTCTGGACAGCTTTGGTGAAAAAGGGGCTTTTTTAAAAGCACTTGTAAGCTACCTTTCTTCCAGAAATAAATAGAGGGATAAATGAATTATATAGCTGAATTTTTTAAAAATGAAATAATAGTTGCTTGTCTTATAAGTTGGCTGATTGCCCAGATTTTAAAGGTAATCTTAGTGCTGATAACAAGTAAAACAGTGGATTTTTCAAGATTGGTAGGCTCAGGCGGTATGCCCAGCTCTCACTCTTCATTGGTTTCCACCCTTGTTTTTATGACAGGCAGAGTTTCGGGTGTTTCCTCTCCCGTGTTTGCCGTAGCTTTTGCTTTAGCTGTAATTGTAATGTACGATGCAGCAAATGTAAGGCGAGAGGCAGGGGAACACGCCAAAATTATAAATATCATTATTGACCAGTGGGTTGAAAATGATAAACTTAAAATTGATAAGGATTTAAAGGAACTTTTAGGGCATACCCCTTTCGAGATAATAATCGGTGCAATACTTGGCTCGTTAATTGGAGCCTTTTTCCCGATTTAGGCACTCGGGAATTGAACTCCTTATGGTTTGAAATTAGAAATTTCGCTTCATACTGCAGAAATTTCTGTGGATATACGAAAGTATTATCCTTGAAATTTCTTTGTCTTAAACAAAATTTCTTAATTTTAAACTCTTTGACCTTAAACGCAGGAAAATTTATTATGTTTTCAATGCGGAGGACGAAGTCAGGCTGTCGCCTTACGAGGAGGACAAGTTGAAAAGATAGAAATTTAACAAATTTAAGGCATAAGGGGTTCGACTCCCGAGTGCCTAGGAGAATAATATGTTTTTGGAAAAAATCAAAAACCCAAGTGATCTTAAAAAAATGAATATTGCCGAGCTTAATGCTCTTTCAAAGGAAATAAGAGAATTTCTTATAGATTCCGTGTCAAAAACAGGTGGGCATCTTGCCTCCAATTTAGGTGTAGTTGAGCTGACTGTTGCTATGCATAGGGTTTTTGACTTCCCAAAGGATAAGCTTGTATTTGATGTAGGTCATCAATGCTATGTTCATAAGCTTTTAACGGGAAGACAGAATGACTTTTCGGGTTTAAGAAAGAAAGACTCAGTTGCAGGTTTCCCCAAAATAAAGGAAAGTGAATTTGATGTTTTCAACAGTGGTCACAGCTCCAATTCCTTGTCAGTTGCATTAGGACTTAAACGAGGCTCTTTGTTAAAAGGAGAAAATAATAATGTTATTGCTTTTATAGGTGACGGGTCTTTTGGTGGCGGTATGGTCTATGAGGCAATAAACGATATAAGTAATGAAAAGACAAAGGATAATATCATAATCATTTTAAATGATAATGAAATGTCCATATCTAAAAATAAAAGCAGTATATCAAGATATTTTGAAAAATTAAGACTTAATTCTTCTTATATAAATGTCAAGGATAAGTTAAGACAATCCTTAAGTGGAGTTCCTGTATTGGAAAAAGCCGCAAAGGGAATAAAAAATATTGCCCGTAAAGCAGTTTCGGGCGGTGAAATGTTTGAAAACTTAGGTATCAAATATTATGGGCCTGTTGACGGTCATGATATAGGCGAGTTAATAAGAATATTTGAAGGTGTTAAGCATCTTAATAAACCCGTACTTATTCATACTGTTACTAAAAAAGGCAAGGGATATGCTCCGGCTGAGGAAGATCCCGAGAAGTTTCACGGAATTTCTCCTTTTGATGTTAAAACGGGTGAGGTTAAGAATAAGAAGACTGATTTTTCCTCAGTTTTTGGTGAATCCTTATTAAAAATAGCAGGTGCTAATGAAAAAGTGGTTGCTGTAACTGCCGCTATGCCGGCGGGAACAGGACTTTGTAAATTTGAGCAAAAATATCCTGACAGATTTTTTGATGTGGGAATATGCGAGGAACACGGTGTTTCAATGTGTGCCGGGCTTTCTCTATCGGGAATGATTCCCGTGTTTGCAATATACTCCTCATTCCTGCAAAGAAGTTATGACCAGCTTATTACCGATATATGTGCCATGAATCTTCATGCAGTTTTTTGTATTGACCGTGCAGGTATCGTTGGGGCGGACGGTGAAACCCATCAGGGAATATTTGATATTTCCTACCTTAATTCTATTCCTAATATGACAGTTCTGTCACCTGCTGATTTTAAAGAGCTTGAAGCTATGCTTTCCTATGCTGTTAATGAACATAAAGGGCCGATAGCCATAAGGTATCCGCGAGGCGGAGAAATGTTGACTCTTCCTGATTGTCAGCCTGTGGAATATTATAAAGGTGTGTTTATTAAAAAAGGTGAGGCTCTTACAATTGTCTCGGAGGGAAGAATGGTTAATATTGCAATTAATGTTGCAGACCGTCTTTCAGCTATGGGGCAAACGGCGGATGTTATAAATGTAAGGTTTATAAAACCCCTTGATACAGAAAAAATCAAAAGCTCGGTTGCAAAAACAGGTAAGCTTCTTGTGATTGAAGAGGGTGTAAGAAGCGGAGGCTTAGGAGAGAATATTCTTTCAAAGCTTTCGGGAATGAAATTTGAATTTTTAGGTAAAGCAATAGATGATACCTTTGTGGAGCATGGAGAATACGGAGAGCTTCTTGAAGTTCTCAGTCTTGACGAAGAAAGTATATTTAAAGAAACTAAAGAGGTGTTTGGCTTTTGAGTGAAAAGCAAAGAATAGATGTCCTTATGTTTGAAAAGGGTTTGGCGGAAAGCCGTGAAAAAGCAAAAAGTCTTATAATGGCAGGCGTTGTTTACATAGACGAGCAAAAGGTGGATAAGCCCGGTACAAATGTAAGCTGTGACGCTAATATCATAGTCCGTCAGGGAGCAAAATATGTAAGTCGCGGCGGTCTGAAACTTGAAAAATCAATGGAGAAGTTTGACCTTGATATAAACGGTAAAGTATGTATGGATATAGGAGCTTCTACCGGCGGTTTTACCGACTGTATGTTGCAAAACGGTGCAAAAAAAGTCTACTCTGTGGATGTTGGCTACGGTCAACTTGCATGGAAATTAAGATGTGACGAAAGAGTTTGTAATTTAGAGCGTACCAATATCCGTCATCTGGATAATTCCCTGATTGAAGATCCTGTTAATTTTATCTCCATAGATGTTTCCTTTATCTCTTTAAAGCTTGTACTTCCAAAGGTTAGTGAACTTCTGACTGAGGATGGTGACTGTGTTGCCCTTATAAAACCACAGTTTGAAGCGGGTAGGGAAAAGGTCGGTAAAAAAGGCGTAGTAAGAGATATAGGTGTACATAAAGAGGTTATTACAAATGTATTCGCCTTTACGAGAGATTTAGGGTTTAAAATAGTAAACCTTGACTTTTCTCCCATCAAGGGTCCTGAGGGAAACATAGAATATCTGATGCATATAAAGAAGGATAGTTCCTTTGAGGTATCTGATGAAATAATTGAAAAAACTGTTTCAGATTCACATTCGGAGTTGTAGAAAATGGATATTAAAAGTATTGGTCTTGTTCTTAAAAATGTAGAAGAACTTAATATTAATGTGGTGGAAAGAGTATGGGAGATTTTATCCTCTCATAATATCAGTGTATATGCGGAAGAAAAGTATGCCAACTATATAAATCTTCCCCTGTATTTCACCGATAAGAAATCATTGTTTGAAAAATCGGATGTTATTTTATCTCTTGGGGGAGATGGGACTTTAATCGCAGCCGCCCGTAACTGTGTAAAATTTAACAAGCCTATTATGGGTATCAATTTAGGACATCTTGGTTTTTTATCCGAAATGGAAAAGGATGAACTGCAAGGTCTTAATAAGTTATTGTCGGGCGACTATACGGTTGACGAAAGAATGATGTTAACCTGTGAATTTACCGATACCGAAGAGCGTTTTTATGAGTTCCATTGTCTTAATGATATAATTATATCCAGAGGCTCCTATCCGAGAATGATTGATATAAATCTTAAAATAAGTGATGAAACGGTTAAAAGCTATACGGCGGACGGACTTATAATATCAACGCCAACTGGCTCTACCGCATATTCTCTTGCGGCAGGCGGTCCTGTGGTTGAGCCTAATGTAAAGGTTATGATAGTTACCCCGATTTGCCCCCATTCATTGGAAAACAGAGCGATACTTTTTTCTGATGAAAGAGAGCTTGAAATCACTGTAAATGAAAAATACAATAAAAAGGTTTTTGTTTCTCCCGATGGTCAGGATTCAATAGAGGTAAAGGGAAGTATAACCGTAAAAAAATCCCCTTATACCACCAGACTGTTAAGAATAAACAATAAGTCTTTCTATTCTATATTAAACGATAAATTATCCGAAAGAGGTGCTAAAAAGTGAAGCAGAAAAGACAAAGAGCAATTCTTGAACTGATAGAAAAAGAAGAAATTTCAACTCAGGAGGAGCTTACCGAAAAGCTTAAAAAAATGGGTTATAAGGTAACCCAGG
>JAZOVB010000056.1:0-1793 GCA_045658425.1 Clostridia bacterium
TTACGCTTGTTATAGTGGTATCATCTGCTTTCTCATCAAAGAAAAAACTACCCTCACGAAGAGAGTAGTTAAAATGTTTAATCATTGCTTTTAGTTATTTTAATGTATTCAGAAGGTGTCATTTTATAAAATCTTTTAAACACCGTTATAAAATATGTCTGAGAAGAGAAACCGGCTTCAGTACATATATCTTTTTCATTAACTCCTTTGAGCAATAAAATTTTGGCTTTTTCAAGCTTCTGTCTTAAAATATATGTGCTAAGATTTTCATCCATTTCTTTTTTAAATATCTGCGATAAATAATCTGCTGAAATCCCGCAATGATTTGCTACAGAAGATACACTGATTTTTTGAGAGAGATTTTCATTTATATACTTCATGCAATTTCTTATGTGCGGTGAAAATTCAGGCTGTTTTTTATTCTTTTTAACATCTTCTGTTAACTTAACAATTTCAATTCCCAAGCACATAAATATTTCATTTTTATCAGTCAGTTTATCAATTGTTTTGATTACTCTGTCTGAAAATTCATAGGCCTTAGTTTCGTTAAGTCCACCCTGAATAGCATATCGGGTTGCCAGAGTAATTGTACTTACTGCCATATACTTGTGCTGCATAAGTTCATCATCAGACATTCGACCCATAACGATGATAGAATCAAGATTTTTAAGTTGTGCTATCAGGGATTCAATATCACCTTGCTGAACACAAGATAACAATCGTATTTCAGCACTATACGGTGTATGTTTTTCATCGAAGGCATTTTTATTCTCAATGGTCTTAACGGTTACAAGTTCACCTATGTTCATTAAATCACATCTTTTCTTTCAGCTTTTTAATCTCTCTTTTCAATCGTGCGTTATTTAAATCTTCCCACAACGGCATGATAAGACCACCTTTAAGTCTCATTGCAGCTTCGTGCATAGAAGCATAATAGGCAACTCTGAAATCGGTGAATTCAGACATTTCACTGTTACTCTTATATGTTTCATACAGACCGTAGGCATCGCCCCACATATTACGGAGTTGGAATAAATCATATTCTTTGTCCGCCCAAATGCAACCGCAGGGGTCTATAAATGCTGTAAGCTTCAAAGTTTTGGTGTCAGCCATTATGTTCATTATATTAAGGTCTGCATGAATAAGAACAGGCTTTGTATTTTCTTCGGGTAAGTTGTTGAAAAGTTCGGTTGCTTCTACAAGGAGTTGTAACTTTTTCTTGCTAAATTTTCCGTTGTCTGATAATTCTCTCAATGCAGCGAGCCAAGGTTCCTGCTTTTCTTTTTTGTAGTATTCGTACCAACTATCATAAACAGGATTTCCCAAAGAACCAAATTTGTCGTTTGTTACGCTATGCCATTCAAGCATGCCTGAAACAACATCATCTGCAAATTTCTGTTTCTGACTCTTGTTTTTTAACAAGAACATCGGATTCAACACATTCTGTCCCTCAATAAAGCTCATAGCTAAAATTGCTGTATCTTCATCCTCATAAACAAAAAGAACCTCGGGCATCTTTACACTTGTATTCCCTGACAGGAGTTTAAGCTGTTCAGCTTCTTCGTATTGTGACCCCTGTACTCGATAGGCTTTTATAGCAATAGTTCTTCCATCAGAAAGCACCGCCTTATAAACTCTGCCAAAACTACCGCCACCAATAAACTTAAACTTATCGGCATTCTTACCCAATTCTTTTGAAACAATATCCGGTAAAATGGGTAATAAGTGTTTATCGCTATTATCAAGAATTTTCATTTTGTATCCTCCAATATCCTTGCTTTTACAAGTTTATA
>JAZOVB010000057.1:0-1397 GCA_045658425.1 Clostridia bacterium
CATCAGGAGAGGTGTATACCCCGTCAGGATAATATCCTTGGTCAAGAACAAGTCTTTGAAATACCGATTTGCCATTTAACAAAAATTTTTCTTTGCTTAAAGATACTTCTCTTAATCCGAAATAAGACGAAACCTCATCGGTTACTTTTCCATTTTTTGTTAAAGTGAGCTTAATATCGTATAGATTTCCCTGACCTATTTCCCATAGATGTCTTTCACTTAGAGGAATATTAATTTTAGTGGATTTTGAATAAGTCAAAATCGTTTTTTGACCGCATACTCTTCCGTCAAAGGTAACTAAAGCATTAACTTCCACCCCGTCACATTCCGATAATAAAAGTTCTAATGTAACGGACGTGTCTGAAATGTTTGGATATGTTTTAATATTATCAATACGAATATCATCTACATACTCCATCCATACGGTTTGCCAAATGCCTGTGGTTCTTGTATATAAACAGCTTCTTGGTTTTAAATACCAAACCTGTTTGCCCGAACCATAAGTCTTATTATTAACATCATCATAAGCACTTAAAGTAAGATAGTTTTCACCGTCTTTTACATAGTCTGTTATATCACAGTCAAACGGTACGTAACCACCTCTATGAGAGGCAACATATACTCCGTTTATGAAAAGTTCCGATTCCCAATCTATCGCACCGAAATGGAGAATTAACCGTTTACCGTTACAATTTGCCTGAAAATCTTTACGATACCACACTTTATTTATAAAGTCGGTTTCTTCTATTCCGGATAATTTGCTTTCTGGAGAAAACGGCACTAAAATTTTATCTTTCAAATGTCTTTGGTATATGCCTTTTTCTTTTTCAGACAAGGAATTATCAATCTCAAATTCCCAGCTTCCGTTTAAGTTGATATAAGAATCTCTTACAAGCTGCGGACGGGGATATTCGGGTTTAATTGTTGCTTTTTCATTCATAAAATCTTCCTCCGTATATTAACGTGACGTTTAATATGTTTAGCGAATATCATAAACACTTCTTACGAAAACATTTTTTGCATTACCCTCCAATATAGTAACCTCACGAGTACCGGGTTCCATATCAAAAAAGTTGTCGCTCAATATAAAATCTTCATCGGGTGAATAAATTTCAATCTGTTGCGCATAACTTTTTGCAGTAACTAAAATAATATTTCCTTTAATTTCTACAGAAAGTTCTGGATTTAAAAATTCAAAATGTTTTGGTTCCGTAAATATTACACTACCACTGTAATCACTGTCAGAATATTCATACCAAAAATAATTATGTGCTATATCCGTTTTATTAAAGTCAAATTCTTCAAGCTGTACAACCGAAAGGGGTGGAACTTCAATTGACTTTTCGCCGCTTTTAAGTACTGTGCCATCATTGCTACAAAGACGCCAGTTTACAATA
>JAZOVB010000058.1:0-1067 GCA_045658425.1 Clostridia bacterium
TATGAGCAAAAAAGCCATATATCTTTACACAATAAGAAATGATTCCATTTCAACAGATTTTAAAACGCATCAGATTTCGCAGATAGCGGATGTAATTTCAGGGCTTCGTGGTTTAAATATAGAAAAACCGAAAGACTTTGACGAACAGATTTCCCGTTATTCTTGTTTTATGTGCTTTGCAATTTTAGCGGCAGCTGCAGAGGGGAATCACTTTAATTCATTGGAAAAATTAAAGGAACTTATATTAGGTTCTTTACATAAAGAAGAAATCGGGAAGGCATATTTTGAAAATGTTACCTTTAAGAGTCGAATTGCTATATTTTTGATGAAAAAACAAAAAATCAGATTAGCATTTTACTTTTTGTATTTCTGTAAAGAGTTAAAGCGTATAAGAAAGGGTGATAAAAAATGAACACAGCACCTAAAATATCTTTAATAATGAGCGTGTATAATGGCGAAGATTATTTATCCGAAGCCATTCAAAGCGTCTTGAATCAAACATTTTAAGACTTTGAGCTTATTGTTATTCACGACTGCTCTATCGATAGCACGAGTGAAATATTAAATAGATTCGCAGAGCTTGACAAGCGCGTAAAAGTGCATACCAATGAAGTGAATTTAAGACTTCCGTCATCCCTTAACAAAGCCATATCATATGCACAAGGTAAATATATCGCAAGAATGGATGCAGATGATATATGTCTCCCTGAACGACTTGAAAAGCAGTATAATTTTATGGAGAATAATCCGGGTGTGGCTCTGTCATCTTGCAGATTTATGACACTTAAAAACGGAGTAATATCTTCAGGCGGATGCGGAGGAAAAAGCGACAATGAATCTATAAAAGCTTTGCTTTTGGTTACAAATCCGATTTTGCATCCCGGAATTATTGCAAAAGCTGATGCAATCAGAAGTCTTTTGTATGATAAAAACTTCACCTGTACCGAAGATATGGAACTTTGGACGAGATTTGTAATGGCAGGCTATGATATAGAGATTATGCCTGAATATCTTATGATATACAGACTTCACGATAAGCAGATTACAGAAACAACTCTTGAAAAGCA
>JAZOVB010000059.1:0-5296 GCA_045658425.1 Clostridia bacterium
ATTTCAAGATAACTAATTTTTAGATAGGATAAGACAAAAACTTGGTGATATATAAAATATTCACCAAGTTTTTAACGCAATAATATAAAAAATTTGTTATCTTGAAACGGTTTTGGCTGTCTCTTAAGCCACCCCTGATACGTCGAGCGGCTAAATTCGTTCATAGCAAAAAGTATAAATTTCAAAGATTTTGTAAAAATCTTTACCTTTTTTAAGAAAAACTAAAATTATTTTTTACTAAAACTATTGATATAATTTACTTTTTGCGGTCTGGAGTTTTTTTACATTCCCTTTAAAAGTACTGGTATGTTGTTTTTACTATTTGTATTTAGATATTTTATTGTTTACATGTGTTTTTAAAATTATATTAATATACTGTGAAAGGGGGCGGTCATCCTCTTCGGATAACATTCGTAATTTTTCAAGAATATCGCCATCTATTGTTATACTTATTTTTTCTTTTAATGGTTTCAAAACAATATCACCTCTTTACACAATTATATACTAAAATCGGATACAGCATTGACAAGTAGTATAAAGTAAGATAAAATACTACTAAGCGAAGCGGAGAAAAAATATGCAGTATATGTAAATAAGAGATTGAAAAAAATTTTATTAATATTTTATTATTTCAGGAGGAATAATCGTGAACATCAAACTTGAACTTTTAAGAGGGTATGTAGCCGATATTATCAATTCTCATATCAAAGATTTTGAAATTGATGCATCTGAAATTGCCGATACAACAGCTATAAAAATGATATCGGAAATACAGAAGATAGTAAAAGATGAAAATTATGACGATTTTGAAGCAATGGATGAAATTGTCAGGGTTTTTGAAAGATATGATGTCAGTGCAGACAACCGTCATGATTTTTAATAAATTCAGATTATCATTTATAAAGCGTTCACTCTGATGCCTTGAGTGTGTCTATAAGATAAAGAGTTATTTAACTGAAATGAATGCAGAAAGTATAAACAATGACAAATTGCAAACAAGCTGAATTTTAAAACAGCAGGGTGTGATGGCGCGGCACGCCGTACAGGCTCCATTTTGGCGAAAGGTCAAAAAGGCAAGGTGTTCTGAATGAACTCCTTGCCTTTTAAAAACGGTTTGATTAGTAATTTATTTATCTTTGTTTTTTATATATTCATCAATTGCCTTAGCAGCTGCTTTACCTGCACCCATTGCTAAGATAACTGTTGCGGCACCTGTTACCGCATCACCGCCGGCATAAACTCCGGGAATACTTGTAGCACCTGTTTTTTCATCGGTGATAATACCGCCCCAAGGCTGTGTTTCAAGTCCTTCAGTGGTATTTTTGATAAGTGGGTTAGGGGACTGGCCGATGGCAATAACAACAGTATCCATAGGGATAACAGTTTCAGAATTTTCCTTAACCTTCGGTCTTCTTCTTCCGCTTTCATCTGGTTCGCCAAGCTCCATTTCAACGCATTTAAGACCTGTTACCCAGCCCTCATCGTTACCAACAACCTCAACGGGATTGGTAAGCATCTTAAAGATAATTCCCTCTTCTTTAGCGTGGTGAACTTCTTCAAGTCTTGCAGGCATTTCCTCTTCGCTTCTTCTGTATACTATATAAACATTGTCAGCACCAAGTCTTTTTGCACATCTTGCAGCATCCATAGCAACATTACCGCCACCAACAATAGCAACATTTTTACCTATTGTAATCGGGGTATCAGCTTCAGGCCAACGATAAGCGTTCATAAGATTTATTCTTGTTAAGAATTCATTAGCGGAATATACGCCGTTTAAGTTTTCGCCGGGCATATTCATAAACTTGGGAAGACCTGCACCCGAGCCGATAAACACAGCGGAAAAGCCTTCTTCATTCATAAGTTCATCAATGTTAATTGACTTACCGATAACAACATTTAATTCTATTTTAACGCCAAGCTCTTTAAGCTTATCAATTTCAGTCTGAACAATTTCTTGCTTTGGAAGTCTGAATTCGGGGATACCGTAAACTAAAACGCCCCCTGCTTTATGGAAAGCTTCAAACACGGTAACCTCATAGCCAAGCTTTGCAAGGTCTCCTGCACAGGTAAGAGAAGCAGGACCTGCACCAACAACTGCAACCTTTTTACCGTTTGACTGCGGTTTTTCAATCTTTTTAGTGGAGTTTTTCATTGCCCAGTCAGCGGCAAATCTTTCTAATCTTCCGATACCAACGCTTTCGCCTTTGATACCTCTTACACAGTATTTTTCACACTGGTTTTCCTGAGGACAAACTCTTCCGCAGATAGCGGGAAGCGCACTTGTTTCTGAAATTTTATCGTAAGCGCCCTGGAAATCTCCCTCTTTGATAAGAGAAATGAAATCGGGAATCTGAACATTAACGGGGCATCCGTTAACGCAGGGCTTGTTTTTACAGTTTAAGCATCTTTGAGCTTCCTCGACTGCCATTTCTTCGGTATAGCCTAAAGCAACCTCTTTAAAGTTCTTATTTCTTATATCAGGAGCCTGTTCGGGCATTTTTACTTTTTCTAAGGACATATTAGCCATTATTTTGCACCTCTCAATCTGCAATCGTCACAAGCCTTCTTTTCCTGGGATTTGAACATTGCCTGTCTTCTTATAGCACCGTCAAAATCAACCAAGTGACCGTCAAAATCAGGACCGTCAACACAGGCAAATTTTGTTTCTCCGCCAACGGTAACACGGCATCCGCCGCACATTCCTGTTCCGTCAATCATAACAGGGTTCATACTTACGATTGTTTTAATGCCGTACTCTTTGGTAAGCGCACAAACGAATTTCATCATCATTAAAGGACCGATGGCAATAACAAGATCATATTCATTTCCTTTTTCAATAAGCTCTTTTAACATATCTGTAACAAAGCCTTTTCGTCCGTTTGAACCGTCATCGGTTGTAATATAAAGATTGTTACAAACTTTTTTAAGTTCATCTTCTAAAATGATTAAGTCCTTATTTCTGAAACCGGCAATCAGGTCAACCTCTGCACCATTATTAAACAGTGCTTTTGCAGATGGGTAAGCAATAGCTGTTCCTAAACCTCCGCCGATAACTGCCGCTTTTTTAACTCCGTCCAAGTGAGTGGCAACTCCTAATGGACCAACAAAGTCAAGAATTGAATCTCCCTCGTTAAGAGCACCAAGTTCCATGGTGGATTTTCCTATTTTCTGGAATATAATTGTAACCGAACCCTTTTCTCTGTCATAATCTGCAACAGTCAGAGGCACTCTTTCGCCAAGCTCAGACACTCTTAAAATGATAAACTGACCTGCTTTAACTTTTCTTGCAACATAAGGAGCGTGAACTTCAAATAAAGTAATCTGCTCATTAAGTTCTTCTTTTCTTAAAATCTTATACATATTTATTCCTCCGTTTTTTATCTTAAAACACATCTTTTATATAATATCATATATAAACCTGTAAGTCCATTATTAAAATTTAACAAAAAAATTGTATGATAATAGGGAATATGACAAAATATTAACAATCTTTTTCTGCTAAAGCTTCCCCGATTTTATAAACATCGCCTGCCCCTACTGTGATTAAAAGGTCCCCCTCTTTAAGCTCAGATTCAAAGAATTTAACTGTAGCTTTCATACTTGATATATATTTTGACCCCGGGATTTTATCTGTAATATCCTTCGGGGAAATATTTCCCGGATTTTTTTCTCTTGCGGCATAAATATCGATAACCACAAGATTTTCAGCTTTCTTAAGAGTGTTTACAAAGTCCCCCAGAAGCTCTCTTGTTCTTGTGTAGGTATGAGGCTGAAATACTATAAAGGTTCTCTTTGCATTTTTCTTTTGGGCAGACTTTAAAGTTGTTTCAAGTTCAATGGGGTGATGGGCGTAATCATCAATGATTTCAGCACCTTTATACATTCCTTTATATTCAAATCTTCTGTTTGCACCGGTAAAATCCTTAATGCCCTTTTTAATTGTTTCAAAATCAATGCCAAGCTTAAGAGCGGTAAGTATAACCGAAAGGGAATTTAAAATGTTATGTTCACCGTAAACCGAAAGTTCAATTTTGCCCATTTGCTTTCCTTCATAATAAACAAGAAAAGCAGGGCGTCCGTTTATATATTCAATATCCTGTGCATAGCAGTCCGCATTGTTGTCAAGCCCGAAGGTGTAGACGGTTCTCTCAATCCTATCTTTGATTTTAAGACAGTTTTCATCTTCAATGTTAAGAACTACAAAGCCATTTTCATGAGTGCGGTTGGCAAATTTCAAAAAAACACAGCGAACATGTTCAATATCCCTGTAATAGTCCACATGGTCTAAATCCACATTTAATATAATCGAAACAAAGGGATGAAATTTCAGGAAGCTTTCTACATATTCACAGGCTTCGCATACAAAATAATCGTTACTGCCAAGTCTTAAATTACCGCCGATTTTCTTATAATCGCCTCCTACCGAAACTGTAGGATCAACTCCTGCATCAATTAGTACCGATGAAATCATTGAAGTAGTGGTGGTTTTACCGTGAGTACCCGAAATATTTATCGGGAACCTGTATTTTTTCATAATTGCACCTAAAAGTTCGCATCTTTCAACACAGAAAAGGCCTTGTTTTCTTGCCTCGGAAAGCTCCGGATTATCTTCCTTTATTGCGGCTGTATAGCATACAAGATTAAGGCCGGGATTATTTTTTATGTTTTCCGCACATTGACCGATGTATACACCTATTCCGTGATTTCTTAAACAGTCTGTTATTCCGGACTCTTTCATATCCGAACCGGTAACGGTATACCCGCTTACTTTAAGCATAGATGCCAAAGCACTCATACTTACTCCGCCGATACCGATAAAGTGAACTTTAAGACTCTCTGAATTTAGTAGTTTATCCAACAAGGAAAAAACCTCCCACTGTAATTTTTATATAAATATTATATACCTTGGTATAATTTTCGTCAATAATTTAAACAAAATTAAAAAAAACATTTTACAAATCGGAAAAGGTGTAGTATAATATAAGAGGATTAGAAAAATTATTTGTTTCTTAAGACTGTCGGGGGGCAGTCATAGACTAAAAGGGGGAGGTTCAGGGTTATGAATATTACAGACATCCGTGTTCGTAAAGTTACTTCCTTGGCAGGTAAAATGAAAGCTGTTGCTTCCGTAACCTTAGATGATGCATTCGTTATTCACGATATCAAGGTTATCGAAGGTACTGAAAAGCTTTTTATAGCTATGCCAAGCAGAAAAACTCCGGACGGAGAATTTAAGGACATAGCTCATCCAATCAATGCTGCAGCCAGAGAAGAACTTGAAAAGAAAATTCTT
>JAZOVB010000060.1:0-1206 GCA_045658425.1 Clostridia bacterium
ATCTTTAACTTTTGCCATAATTCTTTCCGAAACTATGAAATAATCAATCCTCCATCCTGCATTCTTTTCTCTCGCACTGAAACGGTAACTCCACCAGGAATATATATCCGTTTTATCAGGATAAAGTCTTCTGAATGTGTCTGCAAAACCATTTTCAAGAAGCTTTGTCATCTTCTCTCTTTCCTCATCGGTGAACCCTGCATTGCGTCTGTTGGTCTTTGGATTTTTAAGGTCAATCTCCTGATGGGCAACATTAAGGTCTCCGCAAAGGATAATTGGTTTCTTTTTATCAAGCTCTTTTATATATGAAAGAAAATCTTCTTCCCACTTCATTCTGTAATCAAGCCTTTTAAGCTCGTTCTGTGAATTGGGGGTGTAGCAGGTAATAAAGAAAAAGTCTTCAAACTCCAATGTTATAACTCTTCCCTCATGGTCGTGTTCTTCAATGCCGATACCATAGGTTACATCAAGAGGAGTATTCTTCGAAAAGACAGCTGTTCCTGAATAGCCTTTCTTCTCCGCACTGTTCATATAAAGATTATAACCCGCCATATCAAGCTCTGCCTGTCCCTCCTGCATCTTTGTTTCCTGCAGGGCAAAAATATCCGCATCAAAGTTTTTGAATATTTCATCAAAGCCTTTTGTGAGACAGGCTCTTATTCCATTTACATTCCATGAAACAAATTTCATAAAATTTTTCCTTCCTTTTATAATACACTATTATTTAAGTTCAAACTCTCCAAGCTTTCCTGACTCCACATACTCAGGTTTTATTTCAAGAAACTTTTTCATATGAGGAAGTGTCATATGAACTTCCTGATGAGCTTTAGATTCCCAGGCTTCTATTAATAAAATTTCATCCGCATCCTTTTCAGAAAAATAAAAGTCATAGCGTTTGCAGCCCTCTTCCGCTCTTACTGCATCAATGATGCCTTCGCTCTTTAATCTTTCAATATATTCCTCTCTTTTTCCCGGAATACATTTTGAAACTACATAAATTGTGTACATAAAATTCTCTCCTTTTATATTGCTTTCTTCATTATATCAAAATAATAATAATTTTTCAACTTAAATTCTCAAATTTGACATATTACCAAATTTGTGATAGAATTGCTTTATTCTGGCATATAATTAGAATAGTTAAATATAATTGAGGGTGAAAATTTTGAGTTCAAATAAAAAATCATTTGTTAAGGGTGCACTTAT
>JAZOVB010000061.1:0-3241 GCA_045658425.1 Clostridia bacterium
ATACGTAAATGAGTGCGCTAAGCTCGGTATTCAGGTTCTTGCGCCCGATATTAACGAAAGTAAGCTTAATTTTACGGTTGATAAGGACGGAATAAGATTTGGCTTGCTTGCAATAAAAAACGCGGGAAGACCTTTTCTCGAAACTATTCTTACGGAAAGAAGAAAAGGTAAGTTTACTTCCTTTGAAAACTTCGTGCAAAGAATGACTGCGCATAATATAACAAAAAGGCAGCTTGAATATCTGATAAAGTGCGGCGCTTTTGATAAATTGGGCGCATACCGTTCTCAGCTTTTACACTCCTATGAGCAAATACTCAACAAGGCAATATCGAAAAATCACGAAATTATTTCAGGGCAGATAGATATTTTCGCAGCTTTTTCCGAAGAAGATAAGCAGAGCATAGACAAATCGTTTGTCTATCCCGATATTCCCGAATTTAATATAAGAGAGCTTTTGCTTCTTGAAAAGGAAAGCTCGGGAATGTACTTTTCGGGGCACATTTTAGACGGATATCAAAAGCATATTTCTTCAATCGGACACACCGATATTTTTGATATCCATAATATGCTTGCCCCTCAAAGCAGCGAGCAAAATTCATATAATGAAAAAAAGAAATTTACTTTAATCGGCGTTATAAATCGACGTGTCAATAAG
The DNA here is from genome assembly GCA_045658425.1 of Clostridia bacterium. Lineage (GTDB taxonomy): Bacteria > Bacillota > Clostridia > UMGS1840 > HGM11507 > SIG450. The sequence continues at coordinate 656 of JAZOVB010000061.1, forward strand.
ACGACAAAAAACGGGACTAATATGGCGTTCTTGACTTTAGAGGACTCGACGGGTGAAATAAACATAATTGTCTTTTCTAAAGAGCTTGATAAATTTGGCGGAATTTTGCTTCAGGATATGACTGTTTGTATAAGCGGCACAATAAGTAAAAAGGATGAAGAGGACGCTGAAATAATTTTATCTGATGCGTTTCCGTTGATTTCAGATACGGATTATAAAGCGCCTGATAGCAGCTCTTCGAAGATAGACCGAGAAAATTCGAGCAAAACCATATATTTGAAGCTTGATTACGTCGGAAGCCCCATATGCGAAAAGGCAGTTGAGCTGTTAAAGTCCCATAAAGGCGAGTCGCCTGTAGTAATATACAGCGTCTCTCTAAAAAAATATTATAACTATAAGAATCTTTCAGTGAACCTGTCAGAGCCCGCTTTAATAAACGGTCTCAAAAAGCTTTTAGGAGACGAAAATATAGTTATCAAGTGAATTTAAAAAGGGAAAGGAGGAGAATATATGAATCTGTTGCCTCATACAGAGCTGTATGATGAAGAAATAAAGGGTCAAAAAAAGTATTTTTCTAAATGGTCGGAATATTTCAGAATAGCAAAAACGGTTTCTTTGTTGGCTTTTATCAGCACGATTCTTATATCGGTATTTTTCTTTGGCGACAGCATCACTTATGACAATTTTCAGCTTTTGATAAGAAATATAGATTCCGAATATTATTCTTCCTCTGAAAAATCACAAAACGTTATTTATTACAATTCGGATAACAATACGGTTTTTGAAGAGCTTGACGGCAATTTGATAATTGCTGAAAACCAGACGGTGTCGCTATACAGTATGTCGGGCAGAAAAATATACTCATACAGCGACAGCTTTAGTTCGCCCATAGTCGTTACTTCGGATAAATATTTTATTGTATATGAGCAAAACGGCAACAAGTTTTCGGTTTACGGCAAGATTGGCCTGCTTTATCAGGAAAATGCGTGTGAATTTCCTATAACTTGCGCATATATATCGGATAGCGGTAAATTTCTTATAGGCACGAAATCAAGAGAGTACAGCACTTGCGTTCTGTTGTATAACGAAAAGTTTTCTTTGATGGGTGAATATAAAAATTCGAGATATTTAATATCCTGCTCGCTTTCCCAGGACGGAAAATATGTCGCATTGGCGACAGCGGAGGCAGAAAACGGAGTTTATAAAACCGTAACCACCTTATATAATACCTCAAATTTATATAAGAGTTCAAATATCGAGCCGGATTTCAAAGCCGAAATTTCGGGCGCCTTTCCGTTGAAGATCTATTTTACGAAGCAAAACAAGGTCTTGCTTTGTTGCGATGACATGACCTTGGTATATAATTCGGACGGCAGTATAAATTCATCATACTCTTATGACAGAGACTCGCTTACACACCTTTCATATAACGGAAACGACAGAATTGCCCTGATTTTTTCGTCGGAGGAAAGAATTGATAAAAGTTCTGTAAACGTTATTGACATAAGCGGAAAACTGATATATAATAATAAGAATGTAAACAGGGTAAACGATATATCATATAAAAACGATACCTTGTATCTGCTCTCGGACGGTATGATAAGTAAGCTGTCCGAGGAAGGCGAAATAGAAGAAAAGGCTTTGGATTTTTCCCACCTGATAAGGAGAGTTTTCACATATAATAACCGAAGCGCGATAGCTGTTTCAAACGATGCGTCCTATCTTGTGAATTTTGATTAAAGGAGAGAAAATATGGTAAATCAGATAGTGGATCTTCTTATAATAGCCATTTTAATAATAGGCTCTGTTATCGGGGCAAAAAAGGGCTTTATCAAAGCCGCTTTAAAAATGGGCGCAGGAATAATTTCTATAATTATCTCTTATGCTTTTACTTCGGGACTTGCCGATTTTTTCAATAGAAAATACATTTTTTCTCCTGTAAAAGAAAAGATCGGCGCGGCGGTAAATCGCTATATAACCGATATTAACGGGGGGGAGATAAGCACCGAAAGCTTGGTAAATGCAATACCCGAATCGCTGCGTAATATTTTGTCGCTTGTTGGATACAACGTCGATGAGGTAGCAAATAATGCGCTTCTCGCGGGGAATAATACTCTTGAAAAATTTATAAGCTCATCTTCAGAGCTTGTCGCGAATATTTTATCTACGATTTTCGCTTTCGTTATTTTGTTCTTAGGTACCTTTATTGTACTTAGAATTCTTTCAGTAGTTTTGGATGCGGTTATTAAAAAAATTCCGGGCGTATCTCAAATAAATTCGGCTTTGGGCTTTTTGTTCGGATTTTTATGCACGATAGTAAATATATGGATATTTTCGGGACTCGCGATTTCCGTGCTTGAAGCAATAAGAGTTTCCAGCCCCGATTTTTTGAACGGATTTTCGGCAGAAAACACGGTTATATTAAAGCTGTTTACGTCAATAAATCCTATCTTACTGTTTTTTTAAATAAAATTTATAATACTCATAGGAAAGAAAGAAAAATACCATGCAAATGTGCGCAAGATGCCACAAGCGTGTAGCTGTGGTTTTTATTACAAGACTTGAAAATAATCAGACCATAAACGA
>JAZOVB010000062.1:0-4513 GCA_045658425.1 Clostridia bacterium
TCCCGGCTGGTGTTCAATTCTTACAGGTGTGTGGGCTGATGTTCATAGTATAAACTGGAATGGCGAAATAAAAACAGTTGAACCCAAAATGCTTATGACAACACTTATTGAAGATGATGTTATTGACAATGCCGCATTCATCACAAAGTGGAAGGGGCACTTCACAGACAGTGACTCAACATACAAAGATGAAAAAGCATATTGCGAAGAAAATAACATTGACATTGATTTCAATCTCCGCAAAAATAAATCAGATATTCACACAGGTGCAATGGAAGAAATAACAAGAAAAGACTGTGCAGACTTTGTGCTTGTTATTTATGAAAACACAGATTCTGCGGGACATGATTTCGGATTTACATTCAACAACCCCATTTACAAAAACGGATTCAGAACCGAAGATGCTTACGGTTATGAGTTAATCAAGGCTATCGAATCAAGAGAAACCTATTACAGTGAAGACTGGCTTATTATTGTGACAAGCGACCACGGTGGATTTGATACAGGTCACGGTGGTGCAAGCATACAGGAAAGAATGACATTTGTAGCTATGAACAAGGAATGGAACTAAAAGAAAAAGCGAAGCCTCCTTGCCGACAGGCGACAAGGAGACTTTTCAGAAAGAGAGGAATATAAATGCAAAAAAAATATTCACACATAGTAGTTATAGGTGTTGCCGGAGCAGGCAGTTGGTTTAAAGATGCCGACACGCCTTTTTTTGATAAAATATTTAATAACGGTGCAATCACATATAATGCTCTTTCTTCAAAGCCCACTATAAGTGCAGAGTGTTGGGGTTCAATGCTTATCGGTGTGGGACCCGAAATCCACGGACTTACAAACGGCATTGTATCTACTGTTCCTTATGACGTGAATTCTCCGTTTCCTTCGCTTTTTAGAAGAATCAGAGAAGCGTATCCCGATGCCGTTCTCGGTTCATACTGTGACTGGAATCCCATTACCTACGGTATAGTTGAAAACAATATCGGTGTTTCTCACGCCACGGCACACGACACCGAACTGACACCGATTGTGTGTAATTATATCCTTGAAAACAAACCCGACTTCCTGTTTGTTCACTTTGACAGCGTTGACGGTGCAGGACACGGGGCAGGTTACGGACTTCCTGCTTTTATTGAGCGCATTCACGAGGTAGATTCGCTTATCGGCGATGTTTATTCTGCAGTTAAAGGCGCAGGTATACTCGACGATACTCTCTTTATGGTTATCGCAGACCACGGCCGCACCAACGATAAGACGGGCAAAGGTCATCACGGCGGATGGACAGATGAAGAAAAATATGTCACCTTTGCCGCAGTGGGTAAAGATATAAACAGCGGTGAAATAGGGGAAATGAATATCCGCGACCTTGCTGCAATTGTGCTTTATGCTATGGGTATAGAAACTCCCGACTTTGACGAAAAAGGTTGGACCTCACAGATTCCGAAAGGACTGTTCAGCGATTATGACGGTGAATACCGTGATATTTCACACCTGACAGGTGCTGCACCGAGAATTTCAAAAAAGCACCACGAGTCTGAGCTTGTATAAATAAAAATATTGAGATATCATAATGACATTCTTGAAGGTGGGGTAAAAATTGATCAGAATTAAGAAAACTACTATACAAATAGGTCTCCAAAAACCGCTGAAAATCCTGCACATCACAGATTCACATCTGCCTTTTTATTGCGAAAGCGATACTGAGGATATGATAAGACAGGGTAAAAAACGCAACGAAAAAAGAAGTGTACGCAATCTGAAGAAGCTGATGAAGTATGCTGAAAAAAATTGTGATATTATCGTTCATTCGGGAGACCTTATTGATTTTATTTCAAAACCCTGTATTGAATTTGCAAGGGAGTTTCTGAAAAATGATAAAATTCTCTTTGTCGCAGGTAATCACGAATATTGCCGTTATGACGGTGCAAAAGAAGACATGGCACACCGCAGAAAAAGCCTTGAAATGATGGGTGGTGAGCTTTGTGACAGTATGTTTTATAATTCGCATATTGTCAGCGGAGTGAATTTTGTTGGCATTGATGATTCCTTTCATCAGGCAGAATATGAACAGCTTGATTTTCTTAGAAAAGAGGTAGCAAAAGGTTATCCCGTTATTCTTTTTATGCACGCCCCTTTATACGAAAAGGAGCTTTACAAAAAGAGTTATAAATTCTGGAACGGTGAAATCTGTCTTCTCGGCTCCGACGCTACTGCTCATCCCGAGGTCAAGGGAGATATAGCAGAGCCGACAGAAGCTTCAAAGGCATTTTACGACTATGTTACCGGTGAGCCTCAGATAAAAGCTGTTCTTACGGGACATCTGCATTTCTCCTTTGAGAGCAGACTTCCCGGCGGTACAATGCAGTATGTAACAAACCGCGGTGACAGAGGTAACGCAAGAGAGATAACAATAATATAAGCTAAAAACACCGCCGACATTTTACAGATTGTCAAGCGGTGTTTTCATTTTTTTGAGTGCATCTTATATATGGTTCTGAAATGAGACGGACTAATATCTTGTGACTTTGCCGCTTTTATGCTACAATACACTGGAGGCGGCGATTGTATGAGAAAAGAGCAAATTAACATTCGAGACCCGTTTGTTGTATTTGAAGATGGGAAATATTATCTTTATGGTACCAAAGCTAAAAATTTCGGTTATGGTACGGGCGGATTTGATGTGTATATTTCCACAGATCTTGAAAATTGGAGTGAACCTGTTTCATGCTTCAATTCTATAAAGTATGAAATGAATTCTGCTGTGAATTGGGCGCCCGAGGTTTATAAATATAACGGAAGATATTATATGGTTGCTACCTTTACTCAAGCAAATGGGTTAAAAGGAACTTTTTCTCTGATTTCTGAAAGCTTAGATTAAGTTTAATGGTGGTAAATTTGGTCTTGATTTTGAGCATTTAAAGCCGTTGCTTGATAGTGATGGAGATCATGGTATGATATTTTCAAACTGTAAAAATACTTATTTTACCTATCATACGCCTAATAAATCCGGTTTTGAACACCCTGAATTTCGCTTAATAAAAGATGGTGGAACATCAATAAAAATAATGTGATGAAAGGGTATTGACAAACAATCAAGATAATTGAGTTTTACGTGAATTCAATTCGTGTCATTAATAAAAAATAATTTAGTCCGGATTTTTGATCCGGACTTTTTTGTTTCGTTATTGAATTTACAGTAACAGTTCAGCAACATCAAAAAATAATTCCCACAAATTTATACGCTAACACAAAACATAACAGCTTACAACGAGCTGCTCAAGGCTTATTGTGAATTATCACAAATTTCCTTGTTACAACTATTCCTGAATTTTGAAGGAGACATTCCGCAAAGAGATTTGAACCACGAAGAAAAATACTGTTGGTTAGAAAAAGACATTTTTTCTGCGATTTCAGATAAGGAGTAGTTAGTATTTAACAGATACATTTTAACGGTTTCCAGCTTTTTCGTAGTGTAATACTGATAAGGCGAAATATCAAATTTTTCGGAAAACTTGTTAATTATATGATTTTTTGAGTAACCGAATTTTTTGCACATATCTTCAAGTGAAAAACTTTGCATTATCTGTGAGTCAAGATATTCTCTCATTAAATAGGCAGGGTCTTTATGTTCCTTTGATGCATAATTACGCAGGGCAATAATCAACTTTAGAAGCTCCGGTGTCATTTCAGCGACAAAAAGAGAATAATCATCGCCGTATAATTTTTTAGCTTTTTCATACATTTTCTCCAAAAGCTCTTCAAACTCACAGTTGTGAAAGACATAATCATGACCGGGTAAATACTGATTAAGCAATATCTCGGCTAACTCGCCGGTTATAGTAATAAAAAATTTATGCAGTGTATTGTTTTTTGCATTGTAATACTTATGATTGGTGCCCTTTCTTAATAAGAAAACATCTTTGGGACCAAGATGATACTTTTGCCCATTGTTTTCGAAAACTCCGTTTCCGCTGACAATAAACTCGATTGCAGTAATTTGTGAAGAGCTTCTTTCAAAAAAACAATTGTCACACCAGAAACTTTCTCCCACAGCGGTAATATTAAGAGGATTTTCATCGTTCATGTGGGAATAGTATTCGCAAACATTTTCATATTTTTTCAAATTCAAAAAAATACACTCCTGTCAATTGTTTATAATAACGGTGAACAATGTGATAATTCATAATTTAATTATATAATTATTCGGTGTGAGAAGCAATGAAAAATCTGTGAAAATAGTGATTAATATAAACTTTTTGTGATTGTTAAAAAAATAAAGAGGGTGTTTTTGATTGTTTTTTGTAAATTTCGCAAATATTCCACTAACAACTGTTATTTGTGATAATTCATAAATTTGCTGTGATTTATTATATTGTAACTTCAAATAAAATATGTTAACCTTAGAATATATATAAATGTGTGCAATTAAAAAGCATCATTAACCGGACTTTTTAAGGAGTGATTAGTAATGAAAACATGGCAAAAGGCAACCTTTATAATTATACTGGTG
>JAZOVB010000063.1:0-15039 GCA_045658425.1 Clostridia bacterium
TATATCCTTTTTGTATTCTTCCGCTAAGGTAACGGTAAGCTCATAGGAATCCCAAAGATTATTTACAATCTGTTCAATATCCGAATCAATTTTATTGAATTTTACCTCTAATTTGGTATGTGCTTCGTTTTCTAAAATGAACTTTTCTCTTAAGTCTTTGGATTCTTTCTGGCTGTCAGTAAGCTCTTTCTCGGAATTTTCCTTTTTAGTCTTATTTTCTTTTATTTTTTCTTCACATTCCCTGATGCTTTCTTTTGAATCTTCAATCTGACTTAATCTGAACTCAATTTCTTCCTTTATATCAGCAATTTTTTCTTTTGTTTCATCAATAAGCTTAAGCTTCATTTCCGCATCCTGTAATAAGTTTTTCTTATCTTCTTCAATAAGTCTTATCTTATCTTCTTCATAGCCTAAATCCTTAAGCTTTTCCGAAACGGTAAACTTTGCTTCGGTAATAAGATTGTTAAGCTCATCTCTTTTTTCGGTAACCTTGGAAAAATCCTTATCGGTTTCGCCGATTTTCTCTTCTATTTCGGACATTTCAAGAGTAAGAGCATTAATTTCTTCATCAATAACTCTTTCATCCTCTTTTTTCGCCTTTATTCTTTCCGAAAGCTCTTCTCTTTCCTTTTCGCTTTTTGAAACATCCTCGCTTAAGGTATAGAATAATTCCTTTTGATATTTAAGTGCAGATAAAAGCTCAATCTTTTCCTGATTTATAAGCTTTCTTTCCTCTTCGGTTTCAGCAATTTTTTCATTGATTTCATTAATTCTTAACTGTTTATCCTGAAGAAGCTTAATTGTTTCTTCCGAGTCCTTTTTAAGAGCAATACTTTTTTTGTCAAGCTCGGCAATTTCTGCCTGTCTTTGCATTCCGCCTAAGTTGTTTTTATATTCACCGCCGGTAATTGAACCGCCGATATTAAATAATTCACCTGTTAAGGTAACTGCCTTAAAGGAATGTTTATACTTTTTGGTTATCGAAACTGCAGAATCCATATCCGTAAATACTGCAACCCGAAGTAACAGGCTTTCTATAATTTTTTCATATTTTTTATCGTATGTAACAAGCTGGCTTGCCATACCCACAAAGCCTTTTTCACCCGTAAGATTTTCCTTTAGCGGACTCTGCCCCTTAACAGTTGAAAGAGGCATAAAGGTAATTCTTCCAAGCTTGTTTTTCTTAAGATAATTAATTGCGGACTTTGCATCATCTTCGTTTTCACAGACGATATTTCCCGAAGCTCCGCCTAAAGCACTGTCAATGGCTCTGGCATAATCTGAATTGGTTTTAATTAAGGATACAACCGTGCCGTAAAGCTTTGAACCGCCGGGTTTAACGGTAAGAAGCTCCTTTACCCCCTTTGGACTTCCTGAGAAATTGCTTTCCATATCCTTAAGCATTTCCAGTCTGCCCTTTGCTCTTGACAGCTCGTCAAAAATCTCTGCTTTCTTTTCATTAAGGGTAAATTCTTCACCTTGCAGTAAAGTCTTTTCGCTTGTTTCCTTAAGAGCCTTTTTCTTATTTGTTTCTTCCTTTTCAGAAACTTTATCTATATCCTCATTGATTTTTTTGATTTCCTCATTTATAACATCAATTTTTTCTTTTTTCTCTTTTTCAAGGGAAAGGGAAATTTCAATTCTTTCCTTTATTTCATCAATTGAAGTATTTACCGAGGATTTTAAAGCTCTTTTATTGATAAGACTGCCGTTAAGCTCTGAAAGCTTTAATTTAAACTCGTTCAGTCTGGAATCGTGCGAGTTAATATCATTTAAAATTCCGTTAAGCTTTTCGGTTAATTCATTAACCTTGCTTTCAGCCTCTTCCTTTTGGGCATTAAGCTTTTCTATTGCCTTTTGAAATTCGGATTTATTGGTATCAAACTGGGCAATTTTCTTTTCAATTTCTTCCTTTTCCAAGGTAAGTCGTTTTATATTTTCGTCTTCGTGAGAAATATTGTTTTTTGAAATTTCAATCTGATTTTCATAAATTTTTATATTGTATTCAAGATTGTACTTATTTTCGATAAGCTTGTCTGTTTCCTCCTGCAAATCCCTTGAAAGATTGGTAAGCTCGATAATCTTGTTATCAAGAGCCTCCATTTTATTGTTGGTGGCTTCAAGTACTTTTCCCGAGTTTTCAAAATCTGCCTTGATTTTATCAAGAGAGTCTTTATATTCGTAGTAGTTATTTAACCATACATTAACCTCAAGCTCTTTTAATTCATCTCTTAAAACAAGAAATTTCTTTGCCTTTTCAGACTGAATTTTTAATGGTTCAAGCTGATTTTCAAGCTCGTTTACAATGTCGTTTATTCTTATGATGTTATCGTTGGTATTGTTAAGCTTTCTTTCCGCCTCATCCTTTTTATGATGGTATTTGGAAATACCACAGGCTTCCTCGAAAAAGGTTCGTCTCTCAGAGGGCTTACCTGCGATTATATTATCTATTTTGCCCTGACCTACAAGGGAATAACCATCCTTGCCAAGTCCCGTATCCATAAATAATTCCTGAATATCCTTAAGACGGCACTGGGATTTGTTTATATAATACTCACTGTCTCCCGAACGGAAAATTCGTCTGGTAACAAGCACCTCGTCAAAATCAATATTAAGCCCCCTGTCCTTATTATCAACAAGAAGACTTACCTCGCAAAAGCCTAAAGGCTTTCTTTTCTGGGTACCCGAAAAAATAACATCCTCCATTTTTCCGCCTCTTAAGGTTTTGATGCTCTGCTCACCCATAACCCATCTGATAGCATCGGAAATGTTACTTTTACCGCTTCCGTTAGGACCTACAACACAGGTAATTCCTTTTTCAAAGCTTAAGTCAATTTTATCCGGGAAGGATTTGAACCCGGTCATCTCAATCGATTTAAAAAACATAACTTCTCACTTTCTTATTTACCATTTTTAAAACAAACCTTATCAAGTATATTATATCAATTACCGCCATTTTTTTCAAGTTTTTTTAATAAATAAGTATTATTTAAAATATATTATATAAAAAGGAGGCTTGGCTATGAAAAATAATAACAGAAAAAGGGACAAAAGAAAAGGGGAAAGACCCCCTCTTAATTTAAGACTTATCGGTGCAGTTTTTTTACTGATTATTGCTATATTCTTTAAAATGTATCCCACAGCATTCAATCGCTTTATGGGAGTGGTTTTCAAGGCGGATTGCGACTATAGCACAATGGCTTCGGATATAGGTGCGGTTATAAAAATACATACTATGGGAAACCGTATTTTTGCCATGCCTGTCCAAGGGGAAATAACCTCACCTTTCGGCTTAAGACAAAAGCCTGATGGAGAGGGGGAAGAGGAGCATACGGGAATGGATATAAATGCAGCTGAAAATACTCCTGTGCACTCGGCATACAGAGGAAAGGTAATAAGAGTTGAGGAGAATGAATTTTACGGAAAATTTGTTATGATTGAGCATTTGCCCTCGCTTGTAACCCTTTACGGACATTTAAACAGTCAGTCAGTCAATGTGGGAGATTTCGTGGAAGCTGACACCGAAATCGGCCTTTCAGGTTCAACAGGGAGGTCAACCGGGCCTCATCTTCATTTCGAGGTAAGGAAGGACGGAAAATGCGTAAATCCGAAAGATTACATTTTTTAAAGAAAATAAAGGTAAGCCCTCTTGTATTCCCTACCTTTCTTATCACTCTTTTTTTAGGTGTGTGTAAGCCCTATTTACTGGCTTTTTTTACTGCCGTTTTTCACGAGGGAGGACATCTTTTTGCTTGTTCTGGAGAAAGGGTTGAAATTCGTTTGATAAGGCTTGAACCCTTTGGGATTTCCTTTGTACTTAAAGAGGAATTTTTTAAAAATGCCAATTCGGAAATAAAGGTTTCTTTTGCAGGGCCTTTCGTGAATTTTATACTTTCTCTTATTTTCCTTTTCTTTGGGAAAAAAGGAGAATTTTTAGTCCTTTCCAATCTTTTTATGGGGCTTTTTAACCTTATTCCCTGTCTTCCCCTTGACGGAGGAAGAGTATTAAAGGCTGTGCTTTGTGAAAAATACGGCTATTTAAGAGGTTATAAAACAACCCTTTTTATTTCACGGATAATTTCAGTTTTACTGGTTGTTCTGGGGGTATATCTGGTAGTTGAAACGCACTTTAATTTTTCCCTTATAATTATCGGCGGGTTTTTATTTTTCAGCCTTTTCGGAGAGAAAAATCACAGTACAAAATATATCTTAAAGGAAATGAGTGAATATAAGGAAAAACATCGCCGTTCAGAGAAAATGGCGGTTAAGCATGTGGTTATTTCAAAGGATTTACCCGTAAGAAAAATTCTTGATACTCTGTCTTTTTCAGGGTATCATATTTTCACTGTTATTGAGGAGGGGAAAATATCAAAAACCTTTACCGAGGGGGAGCTTTTTGAGGCACTTATAAAATATGGGGGGAGAGTCAGGGTTTCGGAAATTTAATATGTCCTTGAAAAAGTTTTATCTTTATGTTATTATTATATTAATAATATAAAGGACGGCTTTTTTATGTTTGCTGATATTGTAATTACAAAAAAAGCATACGAGCTGGACCGTCTTTTTTGTTACAGAATTCCTCTGGAGCTTGAAGATAAGGTGGTACCCGGCAAAAGAGTTATAATCCCGTTTGGAAACTATGGAAAAACAGAGGGGATTGTTTTTGATGTTTACAGTGACCGGGAAAAGATAAAGGGGATAAAATCAATTGATGAGGTTATTGACTCTACCCCTGTTATTTCTGAGGTGGGGTTTGTAATTGCAAAGTTTTTAAGGAAAAAATATCTTTGCTCTTATTATGACGCTTTGAAGCTTAATATGCCAAGCGGTCTTAAAACCTTTGTGGATGAAAAAATATACTTAACCGCCAACCTGGAGGATGCTTTGTCCCCGGAGGAAGAGGAAATTGTAAATCTTTTATATAAATATAACGGATGCTCCTACTCTGTATTAAAAGAAAAGGTAAAGCTTAAGGGATTAAGAGCCCTGCTTTTAGCTATGGAGGAAAAGGGACTTATTGATATAAGAAGTGTTCACTCTGAGGGGATTAAGGATAAAACTATAAGAGTTGCCACTCTTCTTGTAAATAACAGGGAATGTGAAGAGTATATAGAGAAAAATAAAAGAGCAACCACCCGCGCAAAAGCCCTTAAGGTACTTATGGAAAATAAAAGTATGGTGCTTTCGGATTTAAGGGCTTATACCAAAATCACTAAGGACGGGCTTGAGAGCTTAGTTTCGGAAGGTCTTATTGAAATTGAAGAAACCGAGCTTTTAAGAGACCCTTTTGCAAATAAGGAATTTACTAAAAATGAAAAGCTTCCTGCAACCGATGAGCAGAAAGAAGCAATAAAAACCATACTTTCGGGAGAGGATAAGGTGTATCTTCTTCACGGAATAACCGGCTCGGGAAAAACCGAGGTATATCTTCAGGTTATCGAAGAAAAACTAAGGGAAGGGAAAAATGCCATTGTGCTTGTTCCTGAAATTTCCTTAACTCCCCAGATGGTTACAAGATTTTTCTCTCGTTTCGGCGAGGGTGTTGCAGTTATCCATTCGGGACTTTCCAAAGAGGAACGCTATGATCAGTACAAGCTTATTAAACGCGGTAAAATCCGTGTGGTAATCGGTGCCAGGTCAGCAATCTTTGCTCCCCTTGACAATGTGGGCATAATAGTTATAGACGAGGAACACGAGAATTCCTATAAATCAGATGTATTTCCCAAATATGATACGGTGGAAATTGCAAAATGCCGTTCGGACTTCGAAGGCTCAACTCTTGTTTTAGCCTCTGCCACTCCATCGGTGGTAAGCTACTACTTAGCAAAAAAAGGCGACTATAAATTAATAAAGCTTACTAAACGAACTAATAATAAAAAGCCTCCCGAAACTTATATCGTTGATATGAGAAAGGATTTGAGAGAGGGGAACTTTTCGCCTTTTTCAAATCTTTTAAAAGAGGAGCTTATAAAAAGAGAAGAAAGTAAGGAACAGTCGGTTTTATTTATAAACCGAAGAGGTTATTCCACCTTTGTCAGCTGCAGAAGCTGTGGATTTGTGGCAAAATGCCCTCATTGTGATGTATCCTTAACCTATCACAGTGCCAGAAATATCCTCGCTTGTCACTACTGCGGTTATGAAAGGGAAAATTTCACCGAATGTCCTGATTGTAAAAGTACATATATAAAGCATTTCGGAAAGGGAACTCAGCGTGTGGAGGATGAAATAAAGCAAAGCTTCCCCGACTCATCTTATATAAGAATGGATGCAGATACTACCCGTGCCAAATTTTCCCATGAGAAGATTCTTGAAAAGTTTGAAAAGGAAAATATAAATATCCTGCTGGGCACCCAGATGATTACCAAGGGACTTGATTTTAAGAATGTTACCTTGTCCTGTGTACTTGCGGCAGACGGGGGACTGTTTATGGAGGATTACCGTGCCACCGAGCGAACCTTTTCCCAGATAATACAGGTTATAGGAAGAGCAGGAAGAGGGGATAAAGAGGGGATAGGAATAATCCAGACCTATAACCCGGACCACTATGTTATAAAACTTGCCGGAACGGGAAATTATGAGGAATTTTACGAATCTGAAATAAATTTAAGAAAACAGATGAATTTTCCGCCCTTCTGTGATATAATAAATATAATTTGCCACAGTGAGAATTTGGAGCTATGTAAAAAGCTGATAAAGGAAAGCTATAATATTCTGGGAAATTTAAAGAATAACCTTAAAATTTCCGATGAGGATTTAAGAATATACCGTCCTAATTTCGCACCCCTGGCAAGAATAAAAAATAAATACCGTATGAGGATTTTAATTAAGGCAAAGTCTTCGGGGGATATATCCCGTATCCTTGAGAAAATTTATGTAAATTACAATGAAAATTATAAGGTTAAAGAAATCGGACTTTCCATTGATATTAACCCGATAAATATGTTGTAAGGAAGGAGAAATAAAATGGCTTTAAGAAATATTTTAAAAGAGGGGGATCCTGTTCTTAACAAGGTTTCCCGTAAAATTGAAGAAGTAGATGACAGAGTGTGCGCTCTTTTAGATGATATGAAAGAAACTATGTACGCCGCTGACGGTGTTGGTCTTGCCGCCCCCCAGGTGGGAATTTTAAAAAGAGTGGTTGTAATTGATATTGGTAACGGAGTTTTAGAGCTTATCAATCCTGAAATAGTTTGCTCAACAGGTGAACAGTACGAGGTTGAGGGATGTTTAAGTCTGCCCGGTATATCGGGAATTACCGAAAGACCTATGAATGTTCAGGTAAAAGCTCTTGACCGTGAGGGACACGAGGTTGTTGTTACGGGAACAGGGTTACTTGCAAGAGCTCTTTGCCACGAAATAGATCATCTTGACGGAATTTTATTCAGACAAAGAGTTACCGAGTATTGTGAGGATTAATTTATGAAAGTTATATTTATGGGGACTCCCGATTTTGCGGTTCCCTGTCTTGAAATGCTTATAAAAGAGGGGTATGAAATTCCCCTTGTTGTCACTCAGCCGGACAGACAAAGGGGAAGAGGCCATAAGGTAAGCTTTTCTCCTGTTAAGGAATGTGCATTAAATAACGGCATTGAGGTTTTCCAGCCTGAAAGCTTAAGAAATGAAGAACTTATGCCTTATTTAGACCGCATTAAGCCTGATGTTATAGTGGTTGTTGCTTACGGTAAGCTTTTGCCGAAGAGCGTTTTATCCTATCCGCCTTTAGGTTGTATAAATGTTCACGGCTCTCTTTTACCGAAGCTTAGAGGTGCTGCACCTATCCAGTGGAGTATTATAAACGGGGATAAGGAAACCGGTATTACCACCATGCTTATGAATGAGGGTATGGATACGGGGGATATTTTATTAAGATACCCTGTTGAAATTGAAGATACCGATACGGCGGGAAGTTTATTTGATAAGCTGATGGGAGTCGGGGCAAATGCCTTAAGAGCAACTCTTATAAAGCTTAAGGATAAAAAAGCTGTAAGAATAAAGCAGAATGAAGAAGAGGCAACCTACGCTCCTATGATAAAGAAGCAGGATGCTCTTATTGACTTTTCAAAAACTCCTTATGAAATAAAAAATATGTTAAGGGGAATGAATCCTGCCCCGGTTGCCTATACTTACTTAGAGGGGAAAAAGATAAAGCTATACGATGGCTTTATCGGCGAGGAAACAACTGATACCGATTACGGCAAAATTATAAGTATTTCAGAGGATAAGGGTCTTGGTATTGTGTGCGGAGGCGGAATTTTGTATATAAAAGAGCTTCATGCCGAAAACTCAAGACGAATGAGTGTTTGCGAATATATGCTGGGCCATAAAATTGAGGTTGGCCAGTCTTTTAAAGGAGGACAATAGGCTTGATAGGATTATACGGATTTGATATTTTCTATCTTATTTTAGTAGTACCTGCACTTATATGCTCGTTTGTTGCACAGTGGTATGTAAAATCCACTTTTAATAAGTATTCGGGGGTATATACCTCATATACTGCAAACGACCTTGCAGGAAGAATGCTTAAGGGAAGCGGAATAGATGATGTGGAAATTGTTCCTGTTTCAGGGCATCTTAGCGATAATTTTAATCCTAAAACAAAGAAAATCAGCTTATCCGAGCCGGTTTATGAAAACTCTTCGGTTGCGGCTTTGGGTGTTGCCTGTCACGAAGCGGGACATGCTCTTCAGTATCATACGGGATATTTCCCCATAAAAATAAGAGTAGCAGTTTTTCCGGTGATAAGCTTTGCTTCATCAGCGGCACTTCCAATAGCACTTGTGGGTCTTTTATTTTCACAGCTTCTTGTGGAAATAGGAATTATCCTTTTTGCGTCAACGGTAATTTTTCAGCTTTTGCTTCTGCCCATTGAATTCAATGCATCAAAAAGGGCAGTACAGGCACTTGATGTCAATTTATCCGATGATGAGCTTAAGGGCGTTAAGAAAGTGCTTACTGCGGCGGCGCTTACCTATGTGGCCTCTGCTTTGGTAGCTGTTGCAAATTTTTTAAGAATTTTACTTATTTTAAACGGAAGAAATAACAGGAGAAGATAGTTATGAAAGTGGTTGAAGGGGCAACCCCTCTCTGGAGTCAGGAAAATCCCAGCATTTGCCGTTTTTGTGCTTTTGCCAAACGGTTTGCGGCAACTTCGGATGTTTTCTGCGAAAAAAAGAAGAATTTTATGTCGGATGAAGAATCCTGCAGAAAATTTAAATATGATATACTGAAAAAAGATTTACGGAGAGGACGAACATCGGCAATAAAGCATAATCCTGCCGATTTTGAAATTTAAAATGAACAGTAAGCAGTTTTACAAACAATTTATATTAATTTCTATTCCTATGGGGCTTCAGAATCTTCTTACCACTATGGTAAATTTGGTGGACAACCTTATGATAGGAAGATTAGGGGATGTGGCAGTTGCGGCGGTAGGTCTTGCCAACAAGGTGTTTTTTATATATACTCTTGTGGTGTTCGGACTTTGCAGCGGCGCTTCCGCCTTTGTTTCTCAGTTCTGGGGTAAAGGGGATTTAAAGGGAATAAAAAGAGTAGTATTTATAAATACCTGCGTATCCGTTGTCCTATCCTTTATATTCTTTCTTCTGGGAAGTATTTTCCCCGAAGAAATAATGAAGCTTCTTACCAACGACCCCCTTGTTGTAGCTGAGGGGGTGGGGTACATAAGAATAATTGCTCCAAGCTTTTTAATAACAGGAATTATTTATGTTTTTTCCTTTGTTTTAAAAGCACTTGAGCATCCCAAAGCACCATTAATAGCATCTATTGTTTCAATTTGTGTGAATACTACCCTGAATTATCTTCTTATTTTCGGTAAATTCGGATTTCCCGAAATGGGAGTTTCAGGAGCGGCGCTGGGAACTTTGATTGCAAGAATTTTTGAAGTAGCGGTTATACTGGCTTTCTCGGTTAAAAAGCTTGACTTTATATTTACAAAATTTAACGAATATAAGGGAATTACCAAAGCGTTTTTAAAGCAGTTTACCTTAAAGGTAACTCCTGTTATAATAAATGAAGGCTCATGGGCACTTGCAACCACTATAATGATTTCAGTTTTTGCAAAGATTTCAACTCAGGCGGTTGCTGCCCTTAATGTTATAAATATTTTAAGAGATTTAACCAGCGTATTTTTCTTAGGCACAGGTGCTGCAGCAGGGGTTATGTTAGGCAAACTTATCGGTCTTAAAAGGTATGATGAAACCTATGAGAAAACTCTTAAGCTTTCGGTAATTCTTCCTATTCTTTCCTTGTGCATAGCCCTTATAACCTATCTGATTTGCCCGATTTTCTTAAACCTTTTCAATATCTCGCCCGAGGCAAAGGAAATAGCAAGGAATATGTATCTTGTTGCCACAATATGTATACCGGTTTCCGCATTCAATTATCTTAATATCTGCGGAAGTCTCCGTTCGGGAGGGGATTCCCTTTTCTGTCTTTTAACCGATTCGCTGACTATATGGACGGTGGGTGTTTTCGGTTCAATGATTGGGGCAAATATGGGACTTCCGGTAATATTTGTTTACATAATTTCAAGAACTGAAGAACTGGTAAAGGGAGCACTTGTTTTAATAAGAATTTTAAAGAAAAAATGGATAAAGGATTTAGTAAATTAAAAGGGGGAAATTTAAAATGCTATCAGACATCAAAATTGCACAGGGTGCAAATATGGAGCCAATAACCAAGGTTGCCTCAAAGCTTGATATAACCGAAGACGAAATTGAGCTTTACGGAAAATATAAAGGCAAACTTTCCTTTGAGCTTATTGACAGAGTAAAAAATAACGAGGACGGTAAATTAATCCTTGTTACTGCTATTAATCCTACACCTGCAGGTGAGGGAAAAACTACCACAACTGTTGGTCTGGGACAAGCCTTTCATAAAATGGGCAAAAAATCTCTTATCGCTTTAAGAGAACCATCTTTAGGCCCTACTTTCGGTCTTAAAGGCGGTGCTGCAGGCGGCGGATATTCTCAGGTTGTTCCTATGGAGGATATTAACCTTCATTTTACAGGGGATATGCACGCGATAACCAGTGCCAATAATCTGTTATGTGCTATGGCGGATAACCATATCCATCAGGGAAACGCTTTAGGTATTGACCCTAAAAGCATAAAAATAAAAAGAGTTCTTGATATAAATGACCGTAACTTAAGAAATGTTGTAATCGGTCTTGGAGAGCGAACAGATGGTCAGGTAAGAGAAGACCACTTTATGATAACTGTTGCTTGTGAAATTATGGCTATTTTATGTCTTGCCTCTGATTTAAGCGATTTAAAGGAAAGGCTTTCAAAAATAATTGTGGGCTATTCCTACTCAGGGGAAATCATTACTGCAGGTCAGCTTAAGGCTGAGGGAGCGCTGACTGCTCTTTTAAAGGATGCAATAAAGCCTAATTTAGTACAGACTCTTGAAAATTCGCCCTGTATTATTCACGGCGGTCCTTTTGCAAATATTGCTCACGGCTGTAACAGTTTAATTGCTACCAAGCTGTCCTTGAAGCTTTGCGATTATGTTATTACCGAGGCAGGTTTTGGTGCAGACTTAGGGGCTGAGAAATTCCTTGACATCAAATGCCGTTTCGGTAATCTTAAACCATCACTTGTTGTACTTGTTGCAACTATCCGTGCACTTAAGTATAACGGCGGTGTTAAGAAAGAAAACTTAAGTGAAGAAAATTGTGATGCTTTAAATAAAGGTATAGTAAACTTAGGAAAGCATATTGAAAACATCAAAAAATTCGGTTTGCCGGTTGTAGTTGCGCTTAACCATTTCTTCACCGATACCGATAATGAGGTTTCGCTTGTTAAAGAATATTGTGGCAGTCTTGGAGTGAAATGCGAAATTTCCAAGTGCTTTGCAGAGGGCGGAGAGGGTACAATGGACCTTGCAAACACAGTTCTTAATACTTTAGAAACCGAAAAGGCAGACTTTAAGCATATTTATGAGGATGATTTATCCATTAAAGAAAAAATAGAAAAAGTAGTAAAAGAAATATACGGCGGTGATGGTGTAATCTACGAGCCAAAGGCAGATAAGGAAATTAAATTCTTAACAGAAAACGGCTTTGCAAATATGCCTGTATGTATGGCAAAAACCCAGTATTCGCTGTCAGATAATCCTGCACTTTTAGGAAGACCCGAGGGCTTTACCGTTACAGTAAGAGACCTTTATGTTAACGCAGGGGCAGGTTTTATAACCGTACTTACAGGTAAGATTATGACTATGCCCGGACTTCCTAAGGTTCCTGCCGCAGAAAAGGTTGATGTTACAGACGGTGGTGTGATTGATGGCTTATTCTAAAATAAAAGCCTTAACCGAAGAGGATACCTTAAATGCAGGGTTTGAGTTTGCAAAAACCTTGAAGCCCGGAGATATTGTAACCTTAGACGGAGATTTAGGTGCAGGGAAAACTGTATTTACCAAGGGGATTTGTAAATTTTTCAATGTTACCGATTATGTGGTAAGTCCTACCTATACAATAGTCAATGAGTATAAAGGGGATATGGATATTTACCATTTTGATATTTACCGCATTGAAGAGGAAGAGGAGCTTTACAATATCGGATTTTACGAGTATCTTGACAATGAGGGAATTAAAATTATTGAATGGGCAGAAAAAATTCCCGAAGCCTTTGAGGGCTATGAGCTTATAAAGGTCACTATTGAAAAAAGCGGTGATTTTGAAAGTAACGAAAGAACCATTAAAGCGGAGGTAATAAAATGATTATACTTGGGATTGATTCCTCCACAAAAACTGCTTCGGTGGGAATTTGTGACGGTGAAAAGGTGCTTTCCTCTTTCACCCTTAATCATAAAAGAACTCATTCGGAAAAGCTTTTAGAGATGATTGATATGTCTTTAAAGATTGCCCAGCTTGACATTAAGGATGTTGATGCCTTTGCAGTAACAAAAGGGCCCGGCTCTTTTACCGGCTTAAGAATAGGTCTTGCAACCGTTAAAGGCTTATGCCACGCATTAAATAAGCCCTGTTATTCGGTATCAACTCTTGATGCTTTGTACGAAAATGTTTCTGACGGCTCGGAGGGAGTTTTATATGCACCCTTAATGGATGCAAGAAGAGGCGAGGTTTACTGCTCGGCTTACTTTAACGGAAAAAAGGTTATAGAAGACTCGGCAATGCCATTAAATGAGTTTTTAGAAAAAATAAAAGAAATTCAGTTTGATAAGGTTATGTTTACAGGGGATGGGGTTTATCCCAATCTTGATTTAATAAAGGATTTTGAAAAAAAATATCTTATAGCACCTGAACATATTTTATTCGGAAGCGGTCCGTCAGTTATAAAGGCGGCTTTAAAATACGGAAAGCCTCTTGGTTATGAGGAGGTTTCCCCTGAATATTTAAGACTTTCCCAGGCGGAAAGAGTAAAAGGAGATAATTAAAAATGAAAATTGCAATTGGTGCCGATCACGGTGCGGTGGAATTAAAGGAAGTTTTAAGAGATTATCTTAAAAATAAAGGGTACGATGTAACCGACTGCGGTACATACGATTTAAACAGCGTAGATTATCCCGATATTGCCGAAAAAACTGCAAAGCTTGTGGTTTCTAAAGAATGTGAAAAGGGAATTTTACTTTGCGGAACAGGAATTGGTATTTCAATTGCCGCAAATAAGGTAAAGGGAATAAGAGCCGCACTTTGCACAAACGAATACTGTGCAAAAATGAGCAGAAACCATAACAATGCGAATATTTTATGTATGGGTGCCCGCGTAACAGGTGTAGAACTTGCAAAGTCAATTCTTGATACATTTTTAAGAGAAGAATTTGAGGGCGGAAGACATCAGGTTAGAGTTGACAAAATAATGAATTTGGAGTAAAATAATAAAAAAACGGAGGTAGCTTACTATGGGAAAAGTAACTGTAATGGATCATCCATTATTTATCCACAAAATGTCTCTTTTAAGAGATAAGAAAACAAGCAGTAAGGAATTCAGAGAACTTGTAAAAGAAGTAGCAATGCTTATGTGCTATGAAACAACAAGAGATCTTCCATTAAAAGAAGTTGAAATAGAAACTCCTATCTGCACAACCAAAACCAAGGTTATCTCGGGCAAGGCTCTTGCTTTAGTGCCTATTCTTCGTGCAGGTCTTGGTATGGTTGATGGTATGCTTAGTCTTATTCCTGCGGCTAAGGTAGGTCATATCGGTCTTTACCGTGACCCTGAAACCTTTAAGCCTGTTGAATATTACTGCAAGCTTCCCAGTAACATAGAATTAAGAGAGGTTATCGTTTTAGACCCAATGCTTGCTACCGGCGGCTCGGCAATAGATGCAATTAACCTTTTAAAAGAAAAAGGATGTACTAATATTAAATTTGTTTGTCTGTGTGCAGCACCCGAGGGTATCGAAGCTCTGACAAAGGCTCACCCCGATGTTGATGTATACTGCGGTGCAGTTGATGAAAAGTTAAACGACCATAAGTATATAGTTCCGGGACTTGGGGATGCAGGGGATAGAATATTTGGTACAAAATAGTAAAAATCCTAAAAAAGCGTAAAAAAAGCGCCTATTAAACGAAAAAAACCACTCGACGTACTTAAGTACGCCTTCGGGCTTATGGGTAATAATCACTTTTTGTGATTATTACCTTTTTTTCGTTCAGTCGCATTAAGAGGTGTAATAATCCGTTTTGAAATAATTTATTATTTCAAAATTCGAAGAACTCATATCGCTTTAAAATTGTGATTTTTCAAGGCGGAAGCCTTAGGCAATACGAGGTATGCCAAAGGCGACAACAAAGAAAAAGCCAATTTTCAAGTGGTATGAGCGGGTTATAATATCTCTTAATACGGCTCTCATCTTTTTTATACGCTTTTTGGGGGATAGGATAATGAAAATATCCGCCCGAAAGCCCTCCTTCCTAAAGGAGGGGGGACCGCTTTAGCGGTGGGAGGATTTTTGAAAAGGTGTAATATAAATCCCTGATGGGATTTTCGATATGTTTTGCATAGTTTATCGGCGTGCCGAGGTCGTCACGCCCTACAGACCTGATATGTGGTC
>JAZOVB010000064.1:0-12836 GCA_045658425.1 Clostridia bacterium
TATGATGCAATAAAAGCCGTTACAGATTTAAAAATTATGACTCCGGACGGTTATAACCGTTTCTATCCGGACAGAATTATAACTGTAAATGAGGCAGTAACCGCTATTATAAGAGCAGTAGGCTACGAAATTTATGCAGTAAATAACGGAGGTTATCCTACAGGCTATACTATTCAGGCTAACCGTCTTGGACTACTAAAAAATGTTAAAACAGCAGGGGACACGGCAATTACCATAGAAGATGCAATAAATCTTGTTTATAACTCTTTGATGGTTGATGTTATATCTTCTTCCGGAGTATCAAGCGGTAATGTTAATATAGAGGTTTCAAGTGGTGTTAAATATTTAAATACCATCCATAAAGTATACCTTTACGACGGTATTTTAACTGACAACAGATATACAGATGATAACAGTCTTTATATTAAGTCGAAAGAAGTTATTGTTACTGATTTTAATTCAGGCAGACAAATGGTTCTTGAAGCTGATGACTCTATTTTATCCAGATTAGGTCAAAGACTCGACTTATTCGTAAGAGAAGATGAATACAAAAGTACTGTTATAGGCTACAAAGAAAGCGAAAAGGAAACTCTGGTACAGATTAAAGGAGAAGACCTTTTAAATATTACCTCAACAGAGCTTGTTTATTTTGACGAGGCAACCGATAAAAACGAAATTTTAAAATTCAATATAGGCTCCTTACCTGAGGTTTATATAAACGGCAGCTATACCACAAGCTATTATCTATCCGATTTAAATAAGGGTAATGTTATCATTAATGCAATTGATAATAATAGTGATAAATATATCGACTTTTTAAACGTTTACAGATATGACTATGATGTAGTTGCCGGAAGAATTGCAGAAAATTCAAGAATAATTGCATATCAGGGAAGTTCTTATGATTTAATTATTGATAACGAAAAGACTAACCTTGTGTTTACAAAGGATAGCGTGGTTAATGAAATCTCTTTAATTACTGAAAAAGATATTATATCGGTTGCCAAAGCAAACTTTTTAAAAGGCGGAAATCCTGTTTATTACTTAACCGTTGCAAGAAATGGAGTAACAGGAAAATATAGCTCTTTCGGAGGGGAATACATTACTGTTTCAGGAAAGGACTATGATATATCTTACAATATGACTGTATCTTATCCTGATCTGATTTCAAAAACACAGTTTGGTTCGGATATAACTCTTTTCTTAAACCAATTTGGAGAAGTTTCGTATATTTATGATGGAATTACTGCATCCGGTAATTTTGCGTTTATTTTAACAGCAAAATTATCAAGCGATTATGAGCCTGAAGGTTTTGTAAAGCTTCTTACTCATAATGGAGAAGTAAATACATATAAAATAGCAGAAAAAGTAAAGAGTGATGGTGTGAAGATTACAGATTTACCTTCCTTTATCACAAAACTAAGTAATACGGACAACGATTTAATTAAATATGAAATAAACGAGGATAACGAGCTAAGCAAGGTTTATTTCGCAAAAGAGGCTACTGCAGACGAAAATTATAATCAGAATATTTTTTCTTTAGATTATGAAATCGATGCAAGGTCAAGATTTGACGAATATGTTTTAGATGGTATTGGTATGATGGGAACGATTGTATTTTCAGTTCCGACAAATTTCAAAACTGACGGAAGCGACTCAAGAGTCGGAAAAGTATTCGCCCGTTCAGAATATTATTCCGGTGTTAAATGCTATGATATAGGGCTTAATGGTATATGTACCGTTGCTCTGTACAGACCTGAATCCAATGCAACATCCTTCTCGGAAAATCCTAACAAGGGATTCTTATTTGAAAAATTTGCAACTGGCTATGACGAAGATTACGGTCAGGTTAATAAAATGTACTATTATGATGCAGGAATTTTAAAATCTGTGCTTGTAAGCCCTGATGTTACCTTGATTTCCAATTCTTCTCTTAATAGAAATGCAAGTCTTTCAACTGAAATTGTTATTAATAACATAAATGAAATAAAGGCAGGAGACTACCTGTGCTTTTCTCAGGATTCAAATGGATTAGTCAGCGTGATTAGTGTAATTTATCAGGCATCAAAGCATGGGAACTATGCTTCAGGAATTGTTCACTTAGGTGGAGAAGGAACGGGATATAGCTATGAATTATCTATTTACGAGGGTATGCTGCAATATAAATCAGCTTCACTTTTAACTTTAAGACTTGATCCTTTGAAATACCAGTATGAAATAGTAAATTACACAGGTCAGGAGCCAATTTATAAAGTAAATCGTGCAAACGGAACGGTTACTCTTGTATCTGATGCCGAACTTAACGTTACGAACTTTGCAGCAGGAATAACAGGAGATAGAATTGTGGTTATTGCACATAGAAATAGTGCAAGGGAGGTAATTATATATGAATAAGATAATATCAGTAATAATTTCACTTATTTTAATATTTAATTGTTCTTTAGTATCCTTTGCGAATAT
Organism: Clostridia bacterium; assembly: GCA_045658425.1. GTDB lineage: Bacteria > Bacillota > Clostridia > UMGS1840 > HGM11507 > SIG450. Next base: position 2,461 of record JAZOVB010000064.1, read on the forward strand.
TTCGTCTTCTCACTGGGCAGATGAGTATCTTAATGCACTTGTTTTAGATGGAATAGTAAAAGGTGATGGCTCAGGTTACAGGCTTGATTCTACTATAACCAGAGCAGAATTTGTTGCACTTATTAACAGAGCATTTGGATATACCGATGCAGGCTACGATAATTTCCCGGATATAGCAGGGGATAAGTGGTATTTTAACGACTTTTTGATTGCTAAAAAAGCAGGCTATATAAACGGAGATTCATATGGAAATGCTAATCCTGAAAGTTTTATTACAAGAATTGAAGCAGCAGCCATTATCCAAAGAAACCTAAGACTTACAGGCACAAGAGCAGAAAAGTTTTCAGATGATGACAAAATCGCTGACTGGGGCAAGGAGGCTGTTTATACTCTTGCATATAATAAGATTATAAACGGTTATGAGAATAACACTTTTAAACCTCAGAATTCTATAACAAGAGCAGAAACCTTTGTTATTCTTTACAATAGTAAGCATATTGGTCAAAAACAAGAAAATAAAGACGATTCTCTGGCAGACATAACTTTACCGAATGTATCATACCCAACCTCTTCCGGTGGCGGAAACAGCGGAGGCGGTGGAGGTGGCGGAGGGTATCTTCCGACTCCTGTGAAACCTTCCAACTTTAAAATATCAAAAATCGATGAAACTGAGGGTTATGAAAAGCTTATATGGACTGATGTTTCTGCAAGCTATATTGTAAATATAAAAAGAACAACTGAGGGTAAAGCTAAAGTCTTCCCGGTTTTAACTCTTCAAACGAATATACTTGATATTAAAGCCTTTGCAGAGGATAATATTTTAATATCTGACAGAGCGCCATTCGAAAGCTTTAACATTTCTGTAACAAGCGGTATCGAAACTATATCGGCAGATATTAAGGTTACATTCCCTCATGTTAAAAAGGCAGAGCCTGAGGCTTATTCAAAAATAGAAAACGGAAATGAAATAATATATGTTAAATGGGATAAAGATGAAAATTCTTCCTCTTATACATTGAATTTAAAACTTGACGGAGCAAATTTTGTAAATATTCCTGTTAACGAGGATAATGGAAAAATGGTTGGAATTATTCCAAATACTTACTATGCTTCTTTAAGTGATAAATGTGAAATCAGTTTAACAGGTATAAGTAATTCTTCAACCGTTCTTGATATGGAACCGGTAATGGGCGAGATTTTACTTCCTTTATATTATCAGACTGAAAGCTATGAAGGAAAAGGTTTGGAAAAAGAACCTTTTGTTGTAGCAAACGAAAGACACTTTAAAAACATTGAAAAAAGTCCGGGTCTGTCATTCAGAGTGGATAAGGATATAAGTCTTAGTGATTACACACCTTTTAATTTTAGCGGAAATCTGATTGGTAATGATGAAAATAATTATCCATTGATAACTGTTGACATAAAAAATGACGATCCTTCAGTTTATACAGGCTTGTTCTCAACTGTAGATGGTGGAAATATAAAATATCTTAAGCTTGCAGGAACAATTGAGGGGAATTCTCAATACGTTGGAGGATTTACAGGCTATCTTGACAAAACCGGAGTTATTTCTTATGTTGAAAACTATGCTAATATAAAGAGTACATCTTCAATCAGTGGCTCTTATGCAGCAGGTATTGCAGGAAATAAAACTACGGATGCTACTATTACCTATGCAGTAAATCACGGTAATATTGAATCCTCAAAAGCGGCAGCAGGGATTGTTGGCGTTGCTTTTGGTATAGAATATGCTGCAAACCTTGGTAACGTAACTGCAACAGGCGGTAATGCGGCAGGTATTGCTGCAGCTCTTACAAGCAGTGCGTCTTCCTGCTATAATCTTGGCAATATCAAAACAACTCATGCAACAAGTGTTGCAGCAGGATTATTTGCCTCTGCAACAGGAAATGCAAAGACAGTTACTGCTTGCTATAATAAAGGTAAAATAGAAGGTGCTACCGAGGTGGGAATCATAAGAGTGTCCTCCGCTACTTCAACATATACCTTAAACAGTTGCTACAATGCAGGCGTATTCTCATCTTCTGCATCCTTTAACCCAATTTATGACTTTGTTACGGGTGCTAAGGTTTCTGCAAATGATTGTTGTTATTTAAGTGATACCCTTAAAGACGACGGAAGGGACCATACAGAAGCTTTAACACAGCAGGGATTAAAGAATAAAGAATTTGATAGCGCGCTTTATACAAAGGTTGAGGGGAGCTATCCTCAGCTTAAAAATCTTTTGGAAAAAATCAGAGTTGTTTCTTTAACGGTTCCGAATGTTGAAAAAGAAGGTCTATCTAATGACGATCTTAAGCTTACAATTTCAGGAGACCCGGAAACAACAGAATACGAAATCACGCTTTATGATAACGAAGCATGCGATGGTACTCCGCTATATACCGGCATAATCCCGGGAGGAGCACAAAAGACAGAAACAATTTCAGCCTCTTACTTTGCAGAGTATGACAGAGATTATTATGTAAAGGTAAGAGCAAAAGGTGACGGCGTTTACACTTATGATTCAGCGGAAACAAAGATAAGCTATAAAAAAGAATCCATTAAATTAAAAGCTCCGTCAATAACTGTTGTGAGTAGCAATGGGGAATATACCCTTAAGATTACCGCTAAGGATACTAACACTGTAAAATATAAAGTATCTTTATATGATAATGCTTCTTATGCGGGAGAACCGCTTAACGCAGGTTTTGAGTACACTCAGAATGGTTTATCACAGGATTATAATCTTACCTCATATTTAGGTGGCTTCAAGCCATATTATGTTAAAGTTATCGGCGAGGGTAACGGTCAGAAATATAAAGATTCAGATTCTGTGTATGCTGAATTTGAAAAAGGTGTTGAAAAATTAAATATTTTAAAAGTTGCAGACTTCACATCAGACGGCAGTGAAACAGATGAAAAATATACATTTACCTGGGAAACTACGGATGACCAATACTTGTCAGGATTTAGTGTTACAGTAGAAGAAAATGGTGTATTAGTTACTGAAACTGTTGCAAATTTAGATAAAACTGCAACAAGCTATACCTTAGGCGGGGAATACTACGAGGCAGGTAAAAAATATAAAGTAACCATTACTGCTTTATCCTCTGATGAAACAGTTAAAAAGAATTCTGAACCTATTTCATCTGAAATAGACACAACTTATGCAGGTGGTTTGGGTACAGAAAGTAACCCATATATTCTTAAAAATTCAAGACATTTTGTAAATATATCAAAAACTCCTTCTGCATATTATGCTTTGGTAAAAGATATTACCCTTGATCAGACAAACGGAGCTTATACACCGATTGAATCCTTTAGCGGAACTTTAGTAGGTGCTAACGCTAGTGCCGAAGATTTAGAAACAAGAACTATTACAGTTAGTTACAATGGTGCTGCAACTGCTACTACAGCAGGTGTGTTTAAGACTATTAGCGGTACAGTTAAAAACATTAAACTGACAGGGGACTTTGTGGTAACCGGTGCAGCAGTTACTTGCCATATAGGAGGTCTTGCAGCTGATGTAGCTGAGAATATCAGCATTACTGATTGTGAATCCAATATTGCATTTGATATAACAGCAACTAAAACAACATATGTTGGAGGATTGCTTGGATATCTGGGTTCAGCTAAAAATGTTACATTTACAAACTGTAAGTCAACAGGAAGCTTCACTACTAATTCAGCACCATCAACATATTATGTAGGTGGTTTGTATGGATACCATTACGGTAACACAACTGCTACATTTATCAATTGCCATAACAGTGCCGAAATTTCCGGTAAATTCCAGCAGGTTGGTGGATTACTGGGTGGCGTTGCACGTAAAGGAGCAAGCTTTGTTAACTGCTCAAATACAGCTTCTTTGACCGGTGGTAAATATGTTGGTGGATTACTTGGAAGCATTCATGCTCATGCTTCTTACGAAAGAAGTGTTACTATTGATAAATGCTTTAATTCAGGGACGATTACATCAGCTTCCGGTATTGCTGCAGGTTTAACTGCAGGCTCAGCTAAGGATGCAAGTGCAAAAGGAGCAGACACAATAATTATAACTGACAGTTACAATATCGGCACAATTTCTACAACTACAGGAACCGCAGCAGCTATTGCTGTTAATAATCCGGCAAATTACGCATCTTATAATAACAGTTTAACAATAAACCGATGCTATGATGCTTCAGAAACCGGTGATTTCAGTTTATCAACTGATACAATGAGTCTTACAAATTGTTATTATCTATCTGATGCAACCGGTACTGAAGATGGTGGTCTTACTCCATTATCAGATACTGATATGAAAGATTATACCAGATTTACAGGTTTTGATTTTACAACTGTCTGGTACGAGCCGGATGTTTCGAAAACTTACAAATATCCTACATTAAGACCGTATAACGAATAGCAGGAAGGGGTTATCACAATGAGAAAATATATAAGTATTATGCTTATTTTAACTCTTACAATATCCTTAGTTGGCATGTTTCCTGTAAATGCAGATAACGGACTTTCAGGTTCGGGAACGGAAAAAGACAGATATCTTATATACACTTCTGAGGATTTTTTAAAGATAAAAAACGAACCTGACGCTCATTATATGTTAATGAAGGATATCAGTCTTCCATCAGGATTTGTTCCTTTTGAGATTAGCGGAAGCCTTATAGGCTGTAAAGAGGATGATATGCCAAAGATTGATGTTAATCTTTATGCGGAAAGTTCTACATCCTCTAATCCATTAGGATTATTCAGCAAGTTAACAGGCACCGGATACCTAAAGAACCTGCATCTTACAGGTAGTGTAACAGGTACTGATTATATTGGTGGATTTGTTGGAAACTCTTCAAGTACTGCACCTTACGCTTTATATAACTGTATCAATGAAGCAACAATTCGAGGCAACAATTATGTAGGCGGATTAATTTCCTATCACACTGCAGGAAAAATTGAAAACTGCATTAATTTAGGTAATGTATACGGCAAACAATATGTAGGTGGAATTGCAGCTTATGTAAACACTGTTTATATCAATCTTTGCCAGAACTTTGGAAATATTACCGCAACGCTTGGCAGTGTCGGAGGAATAGCAGGAAGAAACTATGGATATATCAATGAATGTTTTAACTCAGGCAATATTAAAGGCGGAACTCATGTTGGGGGTATAATAGGTATCGTTAATGGCAAACGTGATTCAACGGAATTATACAATGTAGGCACTGTTACCTCCACAAGCAGCGCTTCCAACAATGATTGTGGCGGAATTATCGGTGGATTAAGTATCGGCGCAAGCAGATATATAAATGTTAAGGGTGCCTATAACCTTGGCGATGTTATAAGCGCAGGTAAAAATTTTAATCCGATTGCACCTTCTTATACACCTTTTGATAATACCAACTATATTAATATTTCTGATGGTATTTACGTTTCTTCTGACAAAAAAGAAGATTTTTACGAAGGTACTGTTGCCGTTTATGAGAATGACAGTAATCTTAACGAAAAAATCAATAACATTTCAAAAAAATATGAAGTTACAAGAAATAACAACAACTTAGATTTTACAGGCGATATTTTAAGTCAACTTGGTGCAGAAATGGTTATATATAACGGCTATAAAAAAGCGGCATATATAAACAAAAACAATCAGGCAGTTATGGAAAATATGGACGAAAACGACCCGGAGGTTGTATCAAGAATTATCAACGGTACACTTATGGTACCTGTTAGCTTTGTCTCAAGAGCCTTTGGTGCAAGCGTTTTGTGGAAGCCTGAAAACAGCGAAGTTGTGATAAATAAAGAAGATAAAGAAATAGTATTTAAAATAAATGAGAAAATTGCTTACTTAAACGGAGCAAAAATTGATTTGGGAGAAACTGCCTTTATAGAAAGAGGTCGTACTTTTGTGCCGTTTCGTGTTATATGCGAGTTTTTTGAAAAAAGTGTATTCTGGCACAATAGCGGAATCGTTATTATAAGCAGTAATCCTGTTACTCCGTCTGATGAATACATAGAAAAAGCAAAAGGCTTATGGATAGTTCCTGCAGAGCAGATTTCATCAAGAGTTAAGTCTGCAAAACCGGGAGACGAACTCATTATAGCAAATGGCGTATATAAAGATGTTCAGATTGATATTGATTTTACTGCAACTGAAACTCTGCCACTTACCATAAGGGCAGAAACTCCGGGGCTGGTTGAGTTTACAGGTACATCAAAAATCGTTATTTCAGGAAGATATGTAAAAGTACAGGATTTATATTTTAATGAAGCGATTAACGATTCAGGTACTGTAGTTTTATTCAGTAATTCCCATTATAGTGAACTTTCCAATTGTTACTTTTATAAATCAGGGCATCATACGCATGGACAGAATCCACTTATTTCGATGGATTCAAACAGCAAATTTAACAAAGTTCATCATAACACAATTGAGAGACCTCAATCGGTAGCAGTTGCAGTTATTGTTGAATATGATGTTCCTCGTGAGCTTGCATGTACTGATAATATAATATCTCATAACTATTTTCTTGACGTAAGAAAATGTAGCGAAGAGCTTCCGGGCACTCCAAGCGGAAATGGTTTGGAAGTTGTAAGACTTGGGGCAAGTAAATCAGCAGACTTTCCGTATTCTACCATAGTTGAATATAATCGATTTGAAAATATAGTAGGTGACGGCGGAGAAGGTATCTGTTTAAAGAGTGATGGCAACATCGTAAGATATAATACCTTTACTAATAGCCCTATGAGTGGTTTATCTATGAGATATAACCGTGATTCTGTTATTGTTGGCAACTTCTGGTTTGGTACAAAATATGGTATGAGAGCATACGGAAGCGGTCATACATTTAAAGGGAATTATACATATAATGATGCACGTTCAGGGCTTATAGGGCATGGAGGATCAGGTGAAGGTGATTCTATCACCGCTGATACATGTGCATTCAGTAATTCAACTTATGAAGAAAATATTACAATATTCCCTAACCATGCAGGGTTAATTTTAGGTGATAATTTTAATACAGAAGCAGGAACTATAAACGGTTCAAACAATATTAAAATTAAAAATAATATTTATTATCTTGATAAGGGCAGAGTTGTTGAGGAACTAGAAACAAATAATATTGAATTTGAAGGTAATCTTGTTAATTTATCAGGAACTGCAGTAATGGGAACAGACAAAGAAGGATTTACTTCTACAGATATTCCTCTTGTATTTGACGGAGAAATATACCTTCCTGAAAATTTGGTAGGCAAATTTGATAAGCAGGGACTGATATCGGTAGCTGAATGTGGACCTACTGAGAGATGGTGGGAGCAAAAATTAAGATATACTCCTAAATATTTCTTTGATATTGAGCCCGAAGATGCACCGGAATCAATAACATCTGAAGATAAAAAAATATATCTTAATATCAATGAACAGTTTGATTTAAAAGGCTTGACTGTTAATGCAACTTATAATAATAAAGATTTGTTTAATAATACCTTTGATACAACTTATGAAGAAATAGACTATAAGGTATCAGAAGGAGATTTTAATATTTCTGATGATTTGAAATTAACAGCAAACTCTGAAGGCTCAGGAAAAATACAGCTTAAATATAAAGGGCTTACAACTGAAGTTTTGGTAGAGGTTATTGAAACTTCAGATGAATTTACTTCCTCAGATTTTAAAATGATTACGGGAAGTAAGTGGACTGACAATAATGGAGTAATGCAAAGCCCTCAGGTAAATACAATAGCTATTGATTATTCTAAAATACTAACCGGAAATTATGAAATTTCCTGCGATGTTACCTTGAATTTTGAAAGTGGTTCAGGAACAATCGGTGGCGGAATTATTTTAGGATATAAAGACAAACCTAATATGGAATATTATATGGTAAGGTTTGCACAGGAAGATTCTACTGTTGGCGGAATATATTATATTGATAATTTATTGTCATCAAGCGGTACTGCTACTTGTAAACTAAGTGAATTTCCGAATAAAATGGAAAAGGATAAAACATATAATGTGAAAATAAGGGTTAACGGAAATAAACTGATTGTACTTATAGATGGTAAAATCAGTGCCTTTACTGACAGATTCAATCCACAGGGTAATAAAATTGGATTTGCTTCATTTGGAGCAAATACTATGACAGTTTCAAATTGTCAGATTTCACAGCTTATTCCTCCTGAGTATAAAGAAGAAGTAAAGGAAATAAAGATGGAGGTTAAGAAAATAGATTCTACAATTGCCTATATAAGCTATGACGAATTGGAACAGCCTGGTCTTTATTACAGAATGTATCGTTACGGAAACTTTTTAAATGACTCGAATACTGCATCTTATTTAACCGATGTTTCCATAAAGCCGGGAAGAACATATTCGTACGATATGAAGGCCTTTGACGAGTATGGTAATCTTGTTGGTCAGGGAAGTAAATCCATTGAAGTTACAAATAGTGATAACGATGAATTCTTTACTATAAGCAATGTACTTGTAAACAAAACGCAGTCAGGGAAGAATGACCCTTGGATTAACGATAAATTTGTTTACCGTTCAAGAGGTTTAAGGGTGGGTATGAGTATATTCTCAGACAGAGCCTATACCATAACTGACCTTCCTGAAAGATTTAAAGACTGTGGATTTGTTAAGAATAACTATTCATACAGAAGTGACCCTAAACTTACAAAGGCTCAGGAACTTTTAAAATTTGATATTAATCGATCTGCTACTGTATATGTTATTGGCGAATTCAACGGAGAAACACCAGCTTGGTTGTCCGATTGGAATTTTGAGATGATAGACAGTATCAGAAGCCTTGATGAATCTCAAGAGTCCAAGTGCTTTTCAAAGCATTTTGATGTAAAAGAAGGAGAAAAAACAACAGTTATGTTAGGTGGAATACCGGGTATTTCATATAATTATCTGATTTTAGTTAAACCTGATATTATGCCGGAATATGTTGAGATAAACAAGGTTACAAAAGGAAATTTCTAAAATACAGGAGAAATTCGATGAAAAAATTTCTTTCAATTATAGTTACAATTATTTTAACTCTGCAAAGTATATCCCCGTGCTTTGCAGAGGAAACTCATTGGGCAAATAATTATGCAGATGAGCTTTATAGGGCAGGTATTGTAAAAGGGGATTCGGATGGCTTCCGTTTTGAAAGTCTTGTTACAAGGGCAGAATTTGCCGCTCTTATAAACAGAGCCTTTAATTTTACCGATGCAGATGCCCCTGATTTTAAAGATGCTAAGGAAAGTGACTGGTATTATTCAGAACTTTTAAAAGCAAGAAAAGCAGGGTACTTAAAAGGCGACTCTAACGGAAATGCTAACCCGGAAAACTCTGTAACAAGAGTTGAAGCTGTTACAATGCTTTATAGAGTATTAAACTTAAACGGAAAAAGCGAAGCTTTGTTTTCGGATGATTCAAAAATATCTGAATGGGGCAGAGATGCTGTTTATACTTTAGCTTTTAACAATATTTTGTCAGGCTATGAGGATAACACCTTTAAGCCCGAAAAATCTTTAACAAGAGCAGAAGCCTTTGTTGTTATTTATAAATCACTTCCATTAGTTAAAGAAAAAGAAGAAGAGAAACCTGAACCATCAACAGTTACAGGAGTAACCGTTGGCGGAAAAGGTGGCGGAGGCGGAGGTGGAGGTTCTTATGCTCCTCCGGCAATAGTTCCGGCAACTTTGAAAATAACATTAAAGGATGAAACTGCGGGCAAAGAAACACTTACCTGGAGTAATGCCTCTTCCGTTTATAATGTAACAATTAAAAGAACCACTACGGGAAAAGCGAACAGTGAAGCTACTCACACCATAAAAACAAACAGTATAAATGTTGCGCAGTATGCATCAGCACTTGTGCCTGATGCGGTTGACAGGCTTATAAACGAAACATTTCTTGTTACGGTAACCGTTAAAGGAGCCAGTGTGTCAGAAACAGTTAACGTAACCTTCCCTTACATTAAACAGCCTGAACTTTCAACATCAATTGAATGTATAGAAAATACATATTATATGGTTGTTTCCTGGGATGATGATGAATCGGTTAAGGAATACAGTCTTAAAATGGATTTAGACGGCACAGGCTATCAGGATATTGCGGTTACAAAGGATGATAAGAAGTATATCGCTAAAATAAATACCGCAACACTTAAGGATATCCCATATACACTTGATGCCATTGAAAATCCCTTTAACGTAATTCCAATGGCTACAAAGTCAGGAACATTGGAAAACCTTTTCTATTATGAAGATGAAGAGTTTTCAGGTGTAGCAAAAATAGTAAATCCCGTAACAATAAGTGATGCCTTTTATAATATCGGGGCAGGGGATATTATCCTTCTTGATAAGGGTGAATATAATAACCTTTCACT
>JAZOVB010000065.1:0-15340 GCA_045658425.1 Clostridia bacterium
CTGACCGAAGCCTTCCATAATGGTAAGACCTGTTGCTTTTTTGAACTGATTGAACACTTCAGGATTTAATGCTTCGCCTGCTGTTGTAGCATACTCGATGGAAGATAAATCATACTTTGATAAATCTTCCTTTATAAAGAAGCGGTACATTGTAGGCGGAGCACAAAATGTTGTAATATTATATTTTGCAAACATTGGCAAGATGTCTTCCGAATGAAATCTGTCAAAATCATAAGTAAATATTCCTGCTTCACAAAGCCATTGTCCGTATAATTTACCCCAGAGAGCTTTACCCCACCCTGTATCTGAAATAGTAAAGTGAAGTCCGTCAGGATTTACATTATGCCAATGTTTTGCGGTTGGATAATGCCCCAAAGCGTATTTATAGGAATGGGTAGCAATTCTCGGATAACCGGTTGTTCCCGAAGTGAAAATCATAAGCATCGGGTCATTTCCGCAAGGAGTATTTTCGGTACGCTTATAGTGGGTACTGAAACGCTCCATTTCAACATTAAAATCATTCCACCCATCTTTTTTTCCTCCAACAAGGATTTTAATCATTTCGGGGAATGAAGCTGCAGCCTTCTCGGCTTCATTGGAAACCTCGCCGTCTGCGGTACATACAATTGCTTTTACATTTGCGGCTTTATATCTGTATTCAAAATCATGCTCTACAAGCTGATTTGTTGCAGGGATTGCGATAGCACCGATTTTATGAAGAGCAAGCATTGAGAACCAGAACTGATAATGTCTCTTAAGTACCAGCATTACCGCATCGCCCTTTTTGATACCTAAGGACTCGAAGTAGTTTGCTGTTTTAGCCGAATACTTTTTCATATCGCTGAAAGTGAACTTTTTGTCCGTCTTATCGTTTGCCACCCACATCATAGCTAATTTATCAGGATTTTTTTCCGCAATAGCATCAACACAGTCAAATGCAAAATTGAATTTATCCTCATTTTTAAAGGTAATTCCGTTAAATACACCGTTTTCGTCATAGGTGGATTCTATAAAATTATCCGCCACAGTTTTAACCGAAATTTTACTGCTTTCTGATGACTTTTTATCAACATAAGGAGTTTCGGGATATGCTTCGCCTATATCTCCGTCCTGAGGATTTAAAACAACGGCATGGAATTCACATCCACCCTCGGAAACCGCAATCATACCGTGAGGGATTTTACTGTTATAGAATATGGAATCCCCCTCGTTTAATATATCAATATGGTTGCCTATCTGAACTTTAAGGGACCCCTTTACGATAACGTCAAACTCCTGACCGTTATGTGAGCTTAGTTTAATGGGAGCATTCTGTTCTGCTTCAAGATAGGGAAATTTTACTAAAAAGGGTTCTGCAAGTTTATCCTTGAATTTAGGAGCTAAGTTATCATAAACATAGCCGTGCTTTTTAACAATTTTAGCGCCCTGACCTTTTCTTGTAATTGTAAATGAGGAAAGCGTTGAACTGGTTCCCTCCAAGATATCTACAACCTCAACATTACAAGCCTTTGCACACTTATAAATAAAGGTAAAGCTGAAATCGGTTTCCCCTTCTTCTAAAAGAAGGTAATCTTCAACGGTAACTCCTGTAAGCTTTGCAAGTTCTTCGGGAGTATAGCCCTTTGCTTCTCTTAAAACCTTGATTCTTTCTGCTACTTCTTTCAAACTGTAATCCATTTTTCCGGCTCCTTTCTTTGCCTTTTAAAAGTTTTTGAAAGAACTGAATATACAAAAAACCCGTCTCAAAAAACTTTTGAGACGAGTTATTAAAACCCGCGGTACCACTCAAATTACGGAAGATAAATTCCGTCACTTTGCAGGACTCAAACAAGCCCCTTGCTTTTACGCAGCATTACGGAAGGAGTCTACTAAGTATAACTTTTCGGTCCTCCGACTCGGAAGTGATGGGTCATTGGTAAGCTTCACCGTTGCCTCGCACCAACCGGCAATTCTCTTTCTGGCTCCACATACCGACCGTCTTCGTCACAGTCGTTCGTGATATTCAAATTCGTAGTAATTATACTATTTTGAAATTTCCTTGTCAATAGATTTTTTTAAATTTTTTATTTTTTTTGAAGCCCTAACATTTCTACCGACATATCCCGCATTTTATATTTTAAGATTTTTCCTGCCGCATTCATTGGAAATTCATCTGCAAAAATGAAATACTTAGGAACCTTATGGGCGGCAATTGATGCATTACCAAATGCTTTCATCTGTGCCTCATCGGAGGTTTCCCCCTTATGAAGAATAATCCAGGCACAACATTCTTCCCCATATCTTTCATCGGGAACACCCACAACCTGCACATCTCTTACCTTTGGATTTGTAAGATAGAATTCTTCTATTTCCCTGGGGTAAAGATTTTCTCCCCCTCTTATTATCATATCTTTAAGACGGCCTGTGATTTTATAGTATCCGTCAGGAGTCCTGCAGGCAATATCACCCGAATGAAGCCATCCTTGTGCATCAATGGTCTGGGCGGTTGCTTCGGGCATTTTGTAGTAGCCTTTCATAATATTAAAGCCACGAGCGATAAATTCGCCGCTTTCGCCATCGGGAAGCTCCTCTCCTGTTTCAGGGTCAATGATTTTACATTCAACTCCGGGGAAAGCACTTCCTACTGTTTCAACACGGTGATCAATATCCTCATTTACCTCACCCATTGTACAGCCGGGGGAAGCCTCGGTCTGTCCGTAAACTGAAATGATTTCTTTCATATTCATTTCCTCTGCGGCACGACGCATAAGGTCAGCAGGACAGTTGGCCCCTGCCATAATTCCCGTTCTCATATATGAAAAGTCGGTTTTTGCAAAATCGGAATGATTGAACATTGCTATAAACATAGTGGGAACACCGTTAAAGCAGGTAATATGCTCATCATTTACACAGGCTAAGGATGACTTAGGTGAAAAATAAGGAATAGGACATAATGTTCCCCCATGAGTCATCATAGAAGTCATAGAAAGCACCATACCGAAGCAATGGAACATAGGCACCTGAATCATCATACGGTCTGCAGTTGATAAGTCCATTCTGTCCCCTATTGTTTTACCGTTATTTACAATATTTCTGTGGGTAAGCATTACCCCTTTCGGAAAACCTGTCGTACCTGAAGTATACTGCATATTACATACATCATCAGGCTTAACCAAAGATGCGCGTCTTCTTACCTCTTCATAGGGAATCATTGATGCACGATCCAGCATTTTTTCATAGGTTAAGCAACCATCCATTTCAAAACCAACCGTTACAACATTTCTTAAGAAAGGCAGATTTTTTGAATAAAGAGGCTCACCCGGAGTAAGAGTTTTAAGTTCGGGACACAGTTCGGAAATAATTTCCTTATAGTTAATATCCTTACAGTATTCAATCATAATAAGGGTATGAGTATCTGACTGCTTTAAAAGATATTCAATTTCGTGTATTTTGTAAGCTGTATTTACGGTAACCAAAACTGCACCGATTTTAGTAGTTGCCCAGAAAGTTATAAACCATTCGGGGATATTGGTTGCCCATACGGCAACATGATCACCGGCCTTTACCCCCAAGGATATAAGTGCTGCGGCACATTCATCAACATCTCTTTTAAACTGTTTATAAGTTCTTGTATAATCAAGCGTAGGATATTTAAAAGCATACTGGTCGGGATAATTTTCAACCATAGTATCTAAAACATCCGAGAAAGTTTTTTCAATTACATCATATTTTTTCCATACAAAAGTACCTGTTTTTGAACGGTTATAGTATGCACGGTCATAGTCTTTCTTATCTCTGCCAAGAGTTGAAATATAGTTAGCAAAATGAGTCAGAACTATATCCGCATCATTTATTTCCTCGTTCCATGCTACACATATAAAGCCTTCGTAATTAAGAGAGGAAAGTGCACCTATAAGCTTGGGAACATCCAATTCCCCCTCGCCGATAAGTACTGTTTTACCGTCTTTCATATCTCCCAATCGCACATATTTAATATATGCGCCAAGAGTTTTAATAGTGGTTTCACTTGTTTCTCCGCCACTAAAATAAGTGCCTCTTAAATTCCAGGAAACACCTATTGCGGCAGATGAAAAATAGTTGATTATATCAAGTACTTTTTCGGTATTTGAAAGAACTCCTACTGTTTCAAATAAAATTTCAACATCGCTTTTTTCAGCAATGGCAACTGCATCAGCCATTTTTTCCTTTAAGGCTTCAAAGGGAGTTTCCTGCTCCACTCTTACAATTACATACTGAATATCCGACATTGCCGCCATATTGACATATTTAGAAATCAATGCAGGTGTTGTTTCTTTGCTTTCAATTGGTTCAGGCATACGAAGAGCACCAACTGAAAGACCTCTGTTTATAAGCTTTCTTTTGGAATCTGTCTGCTTTTCCCGCCTTAAAATACTGTCCTGATGCTGACTACGCTCTTTCAAGGCATCGTATATTTCAAAACCCGTATAACCGTAATCGTAGGCATATCGGCACAAATCAAGAAATGAGCTTCTTTGCACATTCTTGGTCGAAAATATAATTTTCATTTTATGCCTCCTCGTATACTATCTTATTAAGAGCATTTATATAAGCTCTTATACTTGCGGCAACAATATCTGCAGATATTCCGTTACCTGAATAAAGCTTTCCGTTATTTCGAAGTCGAACTAAAGCAGACCCCAACGCCTCCTTACCCTCAGTTACCGACTGAACCTGGAAATCATCAAGCTCATAGTGATGGCCGATACATTGCTCAATAGCACGGAAAGCAGAGTCAATAGGACCATCTCCCATACTTACACCTGTAAGAGTTTCACCGTTTGAGGTAAGGGTTACCTGAGATACTGAACCTGTAACATTACTGCTTGTAGTTGTATAATTTTCAAGATGATAGGTAGACGGTGCCTGCATTGCAGAACTTGCAATTAAAGCTTCAAGCTCTTTTCCGCCGACAGCATCTTTCTTTTCACAAATTACCATAAGTGCTTTATGAACATTTCCCAAATCCTTATCATCAAGGTCATAACCTAACAAAGCTGCTGCACGGGCAACCTGAGAAATTGTGGAATCCGAATCAAGAAGAATACTTTTCTTTTCGCTTACAAAGGTATCTTCATATTCCTCATTTTTTATATTTGAAAGTAAATCTTCAATACTTGCGTGAATTTTTGTATAGTTTAAAGAGCTTTCGGCATTTAATTTTGCACCGCAGGTTTTAAGAGCATCTGAAAATTCACCGGTGGTAAGAATATCCTTACCGGCCATTGCACACTTAATACCGTCTGCTCCCGATTTAATTGCACTGATTGCGGAAGCAACACCCATTCCGATACGATCAGAGGTTTTTACGAAAACAGATATTGAAACTGCATCCTTAACCTTTTTAACAAGCTCACCTATTTCCTCGGGAAGACTTATACCTGCATCATCACATACAGTTACAGAGGTTGCGCCTTTATTTTGAGCTTCCCTGACAACATCAATTAAGAAACCTGTATCAGCACGGGTTGCATCCAAAGCTGAAAATTCAACATCCCGGCATAGCTCCTTTGCAAAGGAAACAAGCTCACCGATTTTTACCAGCATTTTATCTGATTTTACATGATATGTATATTCCATCTGCACAGTGGATACGGGAAGTTCAATTATAATCTTAGGATTTTTTGCATCCTTTATACATTCATAAGCATCCTTTACCGACTGGGTATCGAATCCTGCGGGAATTGCCAGAATTGCATTTTTCACTTTCCCTGCAATTGTTTTATATATTATCATATCCTCACGAAGATTTTTCACCGGTGCAAGTTCGATTACATCGGCACCGATACTGTCTGCACAAGCGGCAACAGAGGTTTTTTCACGAAAAAGGAGTGCCACCTCACGCTCAAGTGCCATATTCTTTAAGGTAATATCCGAAATTACGATTTTTTTCATTTTAAAATCTCCTTTATATTTTAAAAATTCAATTACTTTATTAACAAAAACACGCTCCCGTCTCCTTGCTTTACATAAAGAGACGAAAACGCACAAGTTTCCGCGGTACCACTCTTCTTCATCCGGATAAACGGATGCACTTTCGATGCCTTCACATCTTAACTCTGTTACGGGAGTTCCCGTCTGCCATTACTTTTTCTTCACGGCAGCCGCTCTGCGGTGAGTTCGGTAAAAATCCCCTATGCCTCGCACCAACCGGCATCTCTCTGTAAGTGAATTTATTTACTTACTATTCCGCTTCACAGCGTTATTATTAGAAGAATTTTATCATGTTTTTTATGGATTGTCAAGAGTTTTTAATAATTAATTTAAATTATTGACTTAGTTTTTTTGTTATGATAAAATGGTCAGTATACAAGGGGGATTTGTATGAATAAAATAGCAAAACAGTTTTTAATAAGCTTATCCATACTTATTTTATGTTTTCTTCTATGCCTCATAGTTCAGAATACATTTAAAGAAAGCACACTTATCCCAGCACTTTTTGTTTTGGGAGTTTTTCTTGTTTCGGTTACTACCGAAGGATACATTTACGGAATTATAGCCTCACTTATAAGTGTACTGGCAGTTAATTTCGCTTTTGCATTTCCCTATTTCAGATTTAATTTTACTATTCCCGAAAATATTTTTTCTGCCGTTTTGCTTCTTGTTGTTACCGTTATTACCTGCAGTCTTACCAACCGTGTAAAACGACATGAAACACTTAAGGCTGAAAGCGAAAAGGAAAGAATGAGGGCAAATCTTTTAAGAGCGGTTTCTCACGACCTGCGAACGCCTCTTACCACTATTTACAGCACAAGTTCGGCTCTTACCGATAATTACGAAAATTTTTCCGATGAGCAAATTAAAAATATGCTTAGGGGTATCAGCGAAGATTCTCAGTGGCTTTATCGTATGGTTGAAAATTTACTTTCCATTACCAAGCTTGACGATAAGAATGTTAAAATACTGAAAGTTGACACTGCTCTTGATGAGCTCATTGATTCGGTGCTTGTTAAATTCCAGAAAAGATACCCCGATATTAAGGTTTCGGTTGATATTCCTGACGACCTTTTATTTATCCCTATGGATGCTCTTTTAATTGAACAGGTTGCTCTTAATATTTTGGAAAATGCCGTACAACACGCCAGAAGGATGACAAAGCTTTCTCTTAGAGTTTTAATTAAGGAGGGCAAAGCTGTTTTTGAAATTGAAGATGACGGTTGCGGAATCCCGCCTGATAAAATAGATGATATTTTTACAGGAAATTATTCGGAACCCGCAAGAGTGTATGACGGTAAAAAAACCAATGCAGGTATCGGCCTTTCGGTTTGTGCTTCAATTATAAAAGCACACGGCGGCGAAATAAATGCGGAAAATAAAAACAGAGGCGGTTGTATATTCCGTTTTGCACTGGCTATTGAGGAGAAAGAAAATGAATAATAACAAATATAAAATTCTGGTTATAGAAGATGAGGAAAATATAAACAATCTTTTGACTGCGCTTTTAGAGGCCAATGATTATCAGGCTCTTGGTGCAACCTCCTGTCAGAGTGGCGAAATGTGTTTTTTCTCCCACAGACCCGACCTGGTAATATTGGATTTAGGACTTCCCGACTGTGACGGAATGATACTTCTTAAAAAAATAAGAGAAAACCATCTGACTCCCGTAATCGTGCTTTCTGCACGAAGTGATGAAAAGGACAAAGTTGAGGCTCTTGATATGGGTGCAAATGACTATGTTACAAAGCCTTTCAGTTCGCAGGAGCTTTTGGCAAGAGTGCGTTCTGCCTTAAGAATTGCAAGACACAGCACTGACTCCGGAAAGCTTCCCGGTGGAAAATTTGAAGCAAGAGGTCTTACAATAGATTATGACGGAAGACGAATTTTTATAAAAGGTGAAGAAATCAAGCTCACTCAGACCGAATACAATATAATTGCCTTTTTATCAGCACATCCGGGAAAGGTTATGACCTACTCGGCAATTATCAAAGAAATATGGGGGTACAGCGATTTTAACAGTACCAAAAAGCTCCAGGTTAATATGGCTAATATACGAAAGAAATTCAGCGAAAAACCCGGGGAAATGAGTTATATAGTAAATGAGCTGGGCGTTGGATACAGGCTATGCGATCAGGACTGAAAAATTACAAATTACAAATGATGGAAGAACCGATATGCCATTCGGCATCGGTTCTTTTATTATTTGTGATATATATTCGGCAAACATTTTTCATGGTAAAGGAATTCTTAACCGCATCTTAGCCAATGATATGATATATTATAGTAGACGATTTTTTTAAAAAAGGAGAAAAAGAATGAACATTTTTGATGTACTTAATCTTATTGGAGGATTATGCCTGTTTTTATTCGGTATGAATATTATGGGAGATGCTCTTGAAAGACGAGCGGGAGGCAGTCTTAAAAAAATCCTTGCAAAATTAACTAAAAACAAGGCGGCAGCATTTTTCACAGGTCTTGCTGTAACGGCTGTTATCCAAAGCTCATCCGCTACAACCGTTATGGTAGTCGGCTTTGTAAACTCGGGAATTATTTCCTTAAAGCAATCCATCGGAGTTATTATGGGGGCTAACATCGGTACCACTATTACCGCATGGGTTTTAAGTCTTGGCGGAATATCCAGCGATAATCTCTTTATGAGCTTACTTAAGCCAACATCCTTTACACCTGTACTTGCTCTTATCGGTACAGCCCTTTTAATGTTTGGTAAATCCGGCAAGAAAAAGGATACAGGAACTATTCTTTTAGGCTTTGCCACCCTGATGTTCGGTATGGATACCATGTCAGACGCTGTGGGCGGTCTTGCTGATGTACCTGCCTTCCAGAATATGTTTATTATGTTTAAAAACCCGATACTCGGTGTTGTTGTTGGTGCTTTACTTACAGCAATCATTCAGTCAAGCTCGGCTTCAGTTGGTATCCTGCAGGCACTTTCCGCAACAGGTCAGGTTTCCTACGGTGCAGCAATTCCTATTATTATGGGACAGAATATCGGTACCTGTATCACAGCACTTTTATCATCATTCGGCACAAACAAAAACGCAAAACGTGCGGCAATTGTTCACTTATCATTTAATGTAATCGGAACAATTGCATGGTTATCGGTATTCAGTATAATTTCTTCGTCATTAAAACCTGCACTTTTAGATGTGGGAGCTTCATATTTTGGAATAGCAGTTGCCCATTCGTTATTCAACATAGCATGTACTGCATTACTTCTTCCTATGAGTTCCCTTCTTGAAAAACTGGCTATAAAGCTTGTTCCCGACACAAAGGATGAAGATGAAATTATTGAACTTGACGAAAGACTTCTTATCACTCCGCCTATTGCTTTAGAGCGATGCAACGAGTTGGTTCGTGAAATGGCAGAGGCTTCAGTTAGTGCACTTAAGGACAGCTTAAAGCTTGTTAATCAGTATGATAAGGACATTGCAGAGAAAATAAGAAAAACAGAAGCAAAGGCAGACCATTACGAGGATATTTTAGGCACCTATCTTGTTAAATTAAGCCGTCATCAGGTAAGCGAGGCGGACAGTCTTCTGGTTTCTTCCATGCTTAAGGCAATCGGTGATTTTGAAAGAATTTCCGACCATAGTGTTAATATTGTTGAAGCAGTCGAAGAACTTAATGAAAAAGATATCAGACTTACAAAAGAGGCCAAAGCAGAGCTTGATGTACTACTCAGTGCAGTTTCGGAAATACTTACTCTTTCCTATACCGCATTTATAAACAATGATGTGTTTACAGCTCGTTCAGTAGAGCCTCTTGAACAGGTCATTGATAATCTTAAGGAAAAATTAAGAGACGGTCATATAAAAAGACTTAAAAACGGCGAATGTACCATTGAAGCAGGTTTTGTATGGGCAGACTTACTTACCGATTTAGAAAGAACCTCTGACCATTGCTCCAATATTGCCGTTTGCATTATTGATACGGCTCAGAATAATATGAACTCTCACGAGGCTATGAAATATATTAAAAATGACAGCCTGTATTTTAAAGATATTTTCAAAATGTACGAAAAGAAATATCAATTAGAACAATAATTATAGAAATATTAAGGAGTTAATCAAGTGGATATTTTAAACTTATTGTTACAAATGATAATACTGGCAGTGGGCTTTATATTACTTGTAAAAGGCGCTGACTGGTTTGTTGACGGCTCGTCATCGGTTGCAGCAAAATTAAAAATACCCCAGATTGTCATCGGGCTTACAATAGTTGCTATGGGAACAAGTGCTCCCGAGGCGGCTGTAAGTATAACCGCAGCATTATCGGGGAATGCGGCAATTACGGTAGGAAACATTGTAGGAAGCAATATTCTTAACATTTTAATTATTTTAGGGTTATCCTCTGTTATAGTACCCTTAGCAGTGGCAAAGTCAACTATTAAAATCGATATTCCGGTTATGATTGCAATTACCGTGCTTTTAATTATATTTGGTTTAGACGGCGTTATATCATTACTTGAGGGATTGATATTCTTAGTTGTTTTTGCCGGTTATCTTGCCTTTTTGTTCGTTATGACAAAGGAAGAAAACGAAACTGTTATGGTTAAGGAAATGACTATTTTCAAGGCGCTTATTTTTACAGTTGTCGGTCTTTTGCTTATAATACTCGGCAGTAAGCTTACGGTAGACTCTGCTACAAAAATTGCACAGTTTTTCGGTATAAGCGAAAGATTTATCGGTCTTACCGTAGTTGCACTGGGAACATCTCTTCCGGAACTTTTCACATCCGTTAATGCGGCAAGAAAAGGCAATGCGGATATAGCCATAGGAAATATAGTGGGAAGTAATATCTTTAATATTCTTTTCGTTATAGGTATTTCGGCAGCTATTATTCCGGTACCGTTTGAACCTGCTTTTATAACTGATACTATAATCGCTGTGGCAGCGGCAGTGCTTTTGTTAATTTGTCCGCTGAAAAATAAAAAACTTAACCGTACACACGGTATAATAATGCTTTTATGCTATACGGCATATTTCATTTTTTTACTGTATAAATAAATATTTTCAGGGCAGAATAGTAAAGCGAATAATTACGGATGTGATAAAATGGAACTTATTAAAGTAATTCTTACGGCTTTACTTTCTGCTCTTTCTCTTTTTATAATTACTAAAATTTTAGGGCATAAGCAGATGGCTCAGCTTGATTTTTTTGACTATGTTACAGGTATTACCATAGGCTCAATTGCCGCAGAGGTTGCTACTGAACTTGAAGAACCCTTAAAACCGCTTATTGCTATGATTATTTACGGATTTGTTGCATACGGACTGACCATACTTGCACACAAAAAACCTGATTTAAGAAAGTATATAAACGGCACTCCCACAATCATTTTAAGCAACGGCAAATTATACAGGGAAAATATGAAAAAGGCAAAGCTGGAGCTTTCGGAATTTATGGTTTTATGCCGTCAGAAAGGGTATTTCGATTTGAGAGATATTGAGGTTGCAGTTTTTGAATATAACGGAAGACTGACTATTCTTCCCAAAAGCGAAAAACGTCCTGCCACCCCCTCTGACCTTGAAAAAAGAGTTGAAAAGGCGGAGATTTTAACCGAAATCATCATGGATGGAAAACTGCTTTCGGAAAATTTGAAAAGACTTAGCCTTGATATAGAATGGGTTATGAAAAATCTTAAAGTGAAAGGTTTTTCGTCTGAAAAAGAAGTGTTTTTAGCACTTATTGACGAAAATAAAAATATCTATATATATTAAAAGGGCGTTTCTCAATAAGTGAGTATTCACTGAATTGAAAAACGCCCTTATTAAATTGCTTTTTAATACATTCAAGAAATATTTAAAACTTTTTACATTTGGTAAAAAATTAAGCATTAGCCGACGGCTAACAGAGATATTCAATCTCATTAGTTGGCGGTAGGCAGTTACGGTTTTTACATATATAAAATGTTGTCTGATTATTTAAAAGTGGATATTTTGCGCTATCTGTAACTATTGTTACATTTGCCATAAAAGGCAATTTTTCTCTTATTCGGGTTAAATCAGAACCATCTTTCAGTGCTATCGTAATATGCGGACCAGGATTTTCATATAACAGCATTGCAATTAAAAACATACTGTTACCTGACAGGTATTTATTTGCCTTAGCAGACATAAAAGCTATCTGTTTTTCCATAAGCACTTTATACTCATCTTTCTCGGTGGTTTGATACAATCTCACCAGATTATATGCCATAATCGAATTTCCGCTGGGAATAGCGCCATCATAAGTTTCCTTTGGATTTATAAATAGTTCGGTACTATTTGGATCAGAAAGATAAAAACCACCATTTTCACAGTCTGCAAATCGTTTTACTGTTTCAGTACAGAATTTTTCTGCCTTTTCCAAGTAGTTTTTGTCTAATGTTGAATTGTAAAGCTCTATTAAAGCTACAATATAAAATGCGTAATCATCTAAAAAGGCATGATTTGAACACTTTCCATCACGAAAGCTTGTGTAAAGCCTTAGTCCATCGGACAAATTCCTTTCAATAAATTCCTGCGATTTTTGTGCTGCATTAAGATATTTTTTATTTTGTGTAACTCTATAAAGCATAGATAATGCCGCAATCATCATAGAATTCCATGACAATAAAATTTTATCATCAAGGTGAAGACTGAAACGGTTTTTTCGGTATGTGTACAGTTTTTTTATTTCATTTTCAAAGTCAGTTTTTAAATCATTACTTTTAAGCAGATTAGGAATATTCACCCCTTCGAAATTACCTTCCTTTGTAATGTCAAAAATTTTGGCAAATTCCATTCCTTTCTCTTGGCCTAAAACATCAGTTATTTCATTTAGTGAAAAGGTGTAATACTTTCCCTCAACCCCCTCACTGTCAGCATCCTGAGCGCTATAAAATCCGCCATCTTCGGATGTCATTTCATTTAAGATATATTCTGCAGTCTTTTCGGCAGTATCAAGATAAATATTGTTTTTAGTAATGCTGTATAAAGATAAATATGCCATTATAAGTAAGGCGTTATCATATAGCATTTTCTCAAAATGAGGAGCAAGATAGTATCTATCTGTAGAGTATCTTGAAAAGCCATAACCTATATGGTCAAAAATGCCTCCTTTTCTCATTTGCAGGAGTGTTTTTTCTGCCATTTGCAAAGCATTTGAATTTTCCTTTTGCTTTGTATACAGCATCAAAAACAACAGGTTATGGGGTGTGGGAAACTTTGGCGCATCTCCAAATCCGCCATAAATACTGTCGAAGGTATGCTGAAAAATTTGTACCCCGCGTTGTATCAAATCATTATTATTGGCGTTGCTTTCACCCCCCTCTGTATTTTTCAGATGCATAATAATTTCTTCAGCGGACTCTAAAAGCTCTTTTCTATTTGATTTCCACCTATTTGCAACTGTATTTAAAAGTTCTGAAAAGCTTGGCATACCATATCGTGAATGAGGTGCAAAATACGTACCGGCAAAAAATGGTTTTTTATCCCATGTCATAAAAATGCTCATAGGCCAACCGCCGCTTCCGGTAAATGCTTGACATACCGACATATATACACTGTCAATGTCAGGTCGCTCCTCACGGTCTACCTTTATTGAAATAAAATGTTTATTTAAAATCTCAGCCGTTTTATTATCCTCAAAGCTTTCGTGCGCCATAACATGACACCAGTGACATGTACTGTAGCCTATACTTAAAAAAATGGGCTTATTTTCCGTCTTTGCCTTTTTAAATGCCTCTTCACACCACGGATACCAATTTACAGGATTTTCTGCATGTTGTAAAAGATATGGACTTGTTTCATTTTTTAATTGATTGCTCATTTTTGCCTCCATGTTTAGTTTTTATTAGTATATCCTGATAGAAAACAAGAAATACTATACAAAAACAACAGAGGTAATAAAATCCGGGGTGATTTGAGAAAAACTTTATACCCTTTATGTTAATCACACACTTCTTTCAGCCGGAAAGATGCATGATAAAGGCGACTGTATTTTGATATGTATTATATAAAAAAGACGGTTTCTGTGAATAATATACTTTAAATTGTTAAATATATAAATAGAATACTGCAATTGGAGGTAATAATATGTTTAAACATGAAAAAATGCTTTTCCATCCGGTAGGAGTTGAAAGAGCAAATCCACAGTATGCCGTACTGCTTCAGGAACAACTCGGCGGAGGAAATGGTGAAATGAAAGCCGCTATGCAATACATGTCGCAGAGTTTTCGTATAAAGGACCCCGAAATTAAGGATTTGTTTTTGGATATAGCTGCTGAAGAGCTTGGGCATATGGAAATGGTTGCGCAAACCATCAATTTACTTAACGGTCATGATGTAGACGCAACTAAAGTACAAGCAGGAGAAGTACAATCCCATGTCCTTTTAGGACTGAATCCCGGTCTTATAAATTCATCAGGCTATTCCTGGACAGGTGATTATGTTACTGTAACAGGAGATTTGTGTGCCGACCTTTTAAGTAACATTGCGTCCGAACAACGTGCAAAGGTTGTATATGAATATCTATATCGTCAGATTAATGATAAAAAAGTGAGAGAAACCATAGATTTTCTCTTAAACCGTGAAGAAGCACACAATCAAATGTTCCGTGACGCCTTTAACAAAGTGCAAAACAGCGGTTCAAACAGAGATTTCGGAACAACAAAAGCTGCCCGAATGTATTTTTCAATGTCTGATCCCGGGCCTAATGCTTTTGCGAATAATGAAACGGTAGCACCTTCTTTTAATAAATAGTATTTTATCGGGCCTCCTTACTTAAGGATTATTTGCCCCAAAAGTATAATTTTGATATACCACCAACACCCCAATATCCCTGAGGATTATCGGGGTGTTTTGCCTTATTTGGATATATTTAATGTCTCAGTTGATATAAGGCTCTTTTTTATATTTGAAAACAATTATCACGCTACTTTATGTTAGTACAGTAAAGAAACTATAAATTAATACAATCTGTTTTATATCAATTAGATAATATCCAGTCTCTTTCTACCCTTCCACTCACCTTTTGTAAAATCCGGTATTTCAACAAAAGTGCCTTCTTTAATTGATTTTTCACTAAGGAGTGTTATCGCCATCCATGATGCAGAATCGTAAACATCAACAGGCATAGGCACCTCCTACTTCCATACTTACAGCTTTTCCCATTTCCATAGCTTCAATAGATATTTTAACATGAGTTTCCCATGAACTGAAAACAAGAACAGTATTAACATTTTAAAACCATATTGGGTTCGAGTCTTACTGCACTAGCCATAACCAACAGCATACGAACCCGCTTTAAGATATAAAATTTTCCTTACTCATCGTTGTCGGGCTTGAAATATTTTAATATTCCTTCTCCCTTTCGCCTTGATTAAGAAAAATTTTATAACTTA
>JAZOVB010000066.1:0-1011 GCA_045658425.1 Clostridia bacterium
ATTATAGCAAATTATTTAAGAATAAACAAGGTGAAAGTCTTCAAAATCACTTAGTGGTGATATCGAGGGTTTGAAAATGAACAACAGCCAGCGGATAATCCGTTGGCTGTCTCCGTTTTTAGTTTCATCACTCATTTCATCAATCATTTGCATTTTAAAAGTGAGCGATGAAGTTTCGTATATAGTTAAATTTCGGCTAAAATAACATTATATCGAATATCAGGCTATGAGCTTGCAGATGTAGTTCTCAAAGCAACCAATGTTTCTTACGAAAAGAAAGAGCCTTCATATTCCGATTTCAAGGGTAGAGAGTATTGGGCAGGCTGGATACTTGCATATTATCAGTGGATAACAAATCAGCGATTTGAAAATATGGTAAAGAACGGACTTATGCTTTCGACCGTATTATCTATGTATATTCTACACGAGGCTGATGAAAGTAAATTTGTTAAAACAGCAAATAAAATTATAGCCCGTAATAAAACGAATCGAAAAACAAGACTATGCTAAATACGAAAAGCAAGAGACTTTACTTAACAGCAATTAAGTGAGGTTTCTGGTGTATCTGTCCGTATGATTCAGCTCTATGAACAACGTCAAAACGACATTAACAAAGCTCAAGTTAATATTGGTTTAAGTCTTGCAAAATCACTCGGTTGTGATGTTGAGGATTTGTTGGAGTGATAATAAACAAAGCAATAATAGGTTGATTTTTATTAAGTCTTGTGATATAATTAACATGATTAAAGTTTAAGCGTATCTCAAAAAACAATTGATACCACCCAATTGATACCGCTTTTGATACCGGACATCAGATAATGGATGGAAATAGTAAAATCTACCCCTGTTTTGATATAAAAACAGGGGGTTATATTTTGTTCGGAGAATATAAAGCTATCTCGTAGAAGAGTGGGAATAAAATCAATTACACCTGAAACCCTTATAAACACTAGGGTTTTGGGTGTTCTCTTTTTAAAAGCGTACTAAAAGCGTACTAAATAAATAGTTCTT
>JAZOVB010000067.1:0-5145 GCA_045658425.1 Clostridia bacterium
GGTGCATACATAATGGTATGCTTTATTACAGGAACTCTTCTTATAAGAAGATTCATTACACCCTTTATCTCTTTGTTTTCATCATAAGATATTACCGCTTCGTTTATCCATTCACTCTTTATTTTTCCCCATTTTACAGACTGCATAAAATGGCCTTTTTTATGAGAAAACACAAATTTCTCATATTGTTCTTTATTGGAAGCGTTTAAAAAATCTATCATTTTCTTCCTCCGCCGGTATATTTTACTTATTATCTTTATTTTTATTATGGCACACTACTCCATTACATACTAACCATTATACCATAGAAAATATAAAAAGTAAATCTTTATTTTTAACTTGAATATCCCATCTGTTTCTGCTAAAATTTAATGGGTGAAGAAAATGAGTTATTTTACTTTTAATTTTTATATTTTTCTTGTATTATACATATTTTTCTGCTTTTCGCAGGGATTTGGAAATGTGCTTTTTTTCATTAATTTAAAAAGCAATACCGTACAATCAAATCTTATTAAAAAAGAATATTCTGATTTCTTGTTTTTATGTACAGTGATATGCTTTGCATTAAGTCTTACCCTTTGCAGCTTATATAAAAGCTATTTGTATGCCAGTGCCGCAGAGGGTTTATATATTGTAGTTATGTTTTTTAAATACTACAGCCTGATGCAAAAATCAAAAAGAGTTGCCCTTTCGGAAAGCTTTGAAGAAGAGAAGTACTGTTTTAAGCTTCCTGAGAAATTTACTCTTTTACCAAATGTTATTTTCATTGTATATTCCTTATTTTTTATTATCTCACAAAAAGAAAGTGATATAATAATATTCACACCTGCCTTATATATAATCCCCATAACACTTCTGATTTTTTTGAGTTTTATTTTTATATGGGGAAAATTTACTAAAAAAACAAGTTGCCATACTAAAAACGCCCTATATTTTATAAGCTATGTCTTAAGCTTTTTTACGGTTATTTATCTTGAATTTATTTTAAAAACACTTTCTCTTTTGGGATTTATATTCGGATGTTTAAGCGTGTTTTTACTATTTTTGTTTATTGCCTATTATATAATTAAAAATACATCTGCCGATTAAAGGACAGATGTATTTTTATAAACCATATTTATCTATAATATATTTCTGAGCGGTTAGTTCAACCGAGTCGTCAAGTTCTTGCAAGTCGGCTGTTTCGTTCTTGTTTAAAAGCGCTCTTTTTATAAGCTCATCACAAAGCTTCGGATTTTTAGGAAGCACAGGTCCGTCCATATAGGTTGCAAAAGTATTTTTATAAATTACCCCCTCATATCCGTCATTCCCGTTATTTCCACTTCCGTATTTTACTTTTCCCAAAGGTTTATTATTTCCGATATTCATTCTTCCTAAGTGATTTTCAAAACCGCAGATTATACCGAAATCGCTTTCTATTATTATATCCGAAGATATTCTTTTTTTATCCTGCTTGGAATTTACTGAAAGTATTCCGAGTCCCTCTTTTTTTTCACCCTTTATCTCAAAGCTTTCTCCCAAAAGCTCAAAGCCTGAACAGACTGCAAGTAAAACTCCGCCTTTTTCAACATACTCTTTCACCCGGTCTTTATAGAGCATAAGCTTATTAAGAGTATTCAAGGTTTCAGTTTCTCCGCCGCCACCAAGGTATAAAATATCCGTATCGGTTAAATCTACGGGAATATCGATGTTTATATTATTTACAGTTACATCAATACCACGCCAGTTAAGTCTTTTCTTAAGGCAAAGGAGATTACCGCTGTCTCCAAACATATTAAGAAGCTCGGGGAAAAGAACTGTTATTTTTACATTCATTTCATTTCTCCCTCCATTTTTTTAAGAAGCTTCTGGCTTTCAAAAATCATTGTATAGTTAACAAGAAGATATAAAACCTCACTATCGGTATTGATAAGAGCGTTTACACAGTCGCCGATACTGTCGAAGATTAATATTTCCTTATCGGTTTCACCATATTTAAGTCTTAAATTAAGTTCGTCCTTTCTCATTCCGCAAAGACCGATTTTACCGATGTTTTCATCATTCAGAGTTTCGGTATTCACATCCCAGAGCCAGGAAATATCCTTACCGTCCGACTCACAATCATTAACCGCAAGAACAATGTCTTTTCTTCTTGAATCGGAAAGTACGGTTTTTATAGCCTGATTAAACCCTGCAGGATTTTTTGCAAGGTTAAGTATTACCTGCTTTTTTAAGTTGAAACTTTCCATTCTGCCTATCTGAGGCTTATAGTCAATAAGACTTTTTTCCACATCGGAAATACCAACACCCAAAGCATCAACAGCGGATAGTGCCGCTAAGATATTAAAGACATTATAAAAGCCACGGTATTCAACCTTTATATTGGTGCTGTCATTAAGTACAAAATCAATCCCGTCACTTAATTTAACATTGGTTGCATAAAAATTATAACCGGGATGTTTAAAATCACAGTTTTCACAGTAGTAGTTTCCCAGGTCACTGTAATGATGATAGTTATATTTTAATTCCTTTGCACATTCAGGACAAAATCCTGTTTCTATATCCTCCTCAACCTTTTCCTTTACTCCGTATGAAATAAAATTACTGTGATTAAGAGCTATTTTATAAAGTACAGGGTCGTCACCGTTTATAACAAGCCTGGTTTTGGGAGCAAGGGAAAGTGCATTTTTAAGATACCCTGCTGTAAGCTCTACCTCACCGTAACGATCAAGCTGGTCTTTAAAAAGATTGGTTATAACAGTTACATCGGGAGTAAGTTTTTCAAAAATCTTAACAGAAAAAGCTTCATCCATTTCTAATGTTGCATAGTCGCAATCAAGCTTCCCGAAAAGATTTGTTTTTTCTACGAAGGCAGTTATAACTCCGCCCATCATATTAGCACCGATGTTATTACATACAACCTTGTAGCCTTTATCAGTAAGAATTTTATATATGATATTATTGGTTGTGGTTTTACCGTTTGTACCGCATACAGCAACTATACCACACCTTACCTGCTTTGCTAAAAGAGGTAAAATTGAAGGACATATTTTTGAAGCATACATTCCAGGTGCCGCAGAGCTTTTTGTACCCATAAGCTTACCTATAATAACTAAAAGCTTACATACCAAAACGGCAAGAATTAATCGGATTTTTGACACTTAATCACTCTTTTCTTTTATCTCTTTGCATAAGATTTTTCATAGAAGAATTTACATCATAATCTTTATATAAAACACCGTAAGCCTCTTCGACTATTGGCATCTCAACATCATATTTTTGTGCTAAGTTATAGGCGGCTTCACAGGCTAAAATTCCCTCTACCACCATACCTACCTCTTTAACCGCATCTGCAGGTTTTACCCCCTTACCGATTAAAATTCCGGCACGGCGGTTTCTTGAATGGTTGCTGGTACAGGTAACAATTAAATCACCCATTCCCGTAAGTCCGCTGAAGGTTTCCGGGCGTCCGCCCATTTTAACACCGAGTCTTATAATTTCCGCCATACCTCTGGTCATAAGAGCTGCTTTGGTATTATCACCAAAACCCAGTCCGTCTGAAATACCAACGCACAAAGATATTACATTTTTTAATGCTCCGCCAAGCTGAACACCTTTTATATCTTCAGAGGTATAAACTCTTAAATATTCACACATAAAGATGTCCTGAACCTGTTCGGCTATCTTTATATCCTCACTTGCGGCTACTAAGGTAGTACCCATTTTCTTTCCTACCTCTTCAGCGTGAGAGGGACCGCTTAAAACACATATTTTATCCTTGGGTTTCAGGACCTCTTCAATAACCTCGGATAAACATTTAAGACTTTTATCCTCCAGCCCTTTTGCTATACTTACAATAAGCTGGTCTTTATAATAGGGCTTAATTTTTTCACATGTACTTCTCACTGCAAAGGACGGACATGCAATTACAATGAGCTCCTTATCATTGAGAGCTTCTTCCATATCGGTAGTAAAGGATATATTTTCATCTAAATATACTCCCGGAAGAAACTTTGTATGTTCACGGTTATTAACAAGTATCTCATATTCTTCTTGAAGATAAGACCACAAGGTAACCTTATGATTATTATTTGCAAGTACGGTTGCGATAGCAGTTCCCCAACTACCCGAACCGATAACACCTATATTTTTCATTTTTTACTCCTTATTTAACAGCTGATCACCTGAAGTTTTCACAGTCTTCTATACTTTTTGACCCAGCTTTCGTTCTTCACCTTTAATAAGTCTTATGATATTGGTTTTATGTTTTATTATTACCACGATAGTAAAGAATACTATTGTGAAAATTTTAAGATAATCATAAGGTGCAAAAAAGCAGATTATAATTGAGTTAAACACACAGCCAAGCATCGAGCCTAAGGAAACATACTTGGTAAACGCCATTATTAATATTGCAACAGCTAAAGTAATCAAACCTGCACGCCAATCAATCATAAATGACAAAGCAAGAGAGGATAAAACTCCTTTACCGCCTTTAAAATTGAAGTATACGGGAAAAATATGTCCGAAAACTGCTCCCGAACCCGCTAATATTGCAGATAATTCACCTATACCGTAAAGACTTCCTATGGGAAAAGCTATAAGATATGCAATAATACCCTTTAACATATCACCAACAGTAACCACTGCTGCGGCTTTTTTACCGAGAGTTCTTAAAACATTAGTAGCCCCTGCACTTTTGGACCCCACCTCACGGACATCCTGTTTATAAAAAAGCTTACCGATTATCACCGCAAAGCTTAAGCTTCCCAGCAGATAACCTATTACTAAACTTAAAACGAGAATTGTATATTTCATATAAAAAGTCCTTTCGAATAATTATTTATTTGGATTATCAGAGCTTCTTTCTCTTATAAAGAATTTAATCGGTGTTCCCTCAAATCCGAAAATCGCTCTTATCTGATTTTCAATATATCGTTCATAAGAGAAGTGCATAAGTCTTACATCATTTACGAAAATTACAAATGTAGGTGGCTTGATACCAGTCTGAGTACCATAGTAAATCTTAAGTCTTCTTCCCTTATCACTTGGCGGCTGAACCTTAGCGGTAGCCTCGGCAAGTATGTCATTTAGCATACCGGTTTTTATTCTCATACACTGCTGTTCATTTACATAGTTTATAAGTTCATACAGATTTGAAACTCT